>SKSP01000112.1 GCA_007122945.1 Ilumatobacteraceae bacterium
ACTTTGTGTCGCTGGTTGCCGGTTCTGGCGGCTGCTGGTGACTCTGTGTCGCTGGGGTGCTGATGTCGCCTCGTCGTGGCCGTCCGCTGGGTGACTTTGTGTCGCTGGTTGCCGGTTCTGGCGGCTGCTGGTGACTCTGTGTCGCTGGGGTGCTGATCGGGCGGGTTCGTGGGCGGAATGGGTGGGCGGATTCGGTGCTGGCGGGCTCGGGACTTTAGTCCCATGGCATGGGCGCGTGAGACCCTGATCGGTCGGTTGACGGCTGCGGTTGACTCGGTGCCATGACAAGCAGAGACGATCGTGGATTCCTCGGTTGGGCGGCGTTCGGCGTCGCACTGGCAGCGTTGTTCCTGGGGGTGTTCGCCGTCGCGGCCCGTGACGACGGCGGCGAGACCGCCGCCGCACCCGGCGGTGCCGCCGCCGACGTGTCGGTCATCGACGTCGAGCTCGGCTCGATGGTCTTCCGACCGTCGCACATCATGGCCCCCCCGGGTCGCGTCCAGCTCAACGTCGTCAACGTCGACACGCAGGCCCACGACCTCCACATCCTCGGTGCCGCGACCCGTGAGCTGCAGCCCGGTGAGAGCGAGATGCTCGACCTCGGCGTCCTCGACGTCGGCGTCTACGAGTTCTGGTGCGAGCTGCCCGGCCACCGCTCGGCCGGCATGGTCGGCGAGCTGCACGTCGTCGCCAACGGGGTCGCCGGCCCGCTGAACGGCGCGGGCCACGGCGCCGGTGGCGACGATCCGCTGCACGGCTTCGCCAGCTGGGAGGAGAAGGACGCCGCCCACATGGACCGGGCGTGGCGGTTCGTCGAGGAGGAGAAGTCCGAGTTCGGCGGCCAGTTGCTCGAGCCGACGGTCCTGCCCGACGGCACCCTCGAGTTCGACCTGGTCGCCGAGATCGTCGACTGGGAGATCGAACCGGGCATCATCGTCGAGGCCTGGACCTACAACGGTGTCGTCCCCGCCCCGCACATCCACGCCGAGGTCGGCGACACGATCCGGGTGAACCTGGACAACCAGCTGCCGGTCTCGACGTCGATCCACTGGCACGGGGTCATCCTCCCGAACGACCAGGACGGTGTGCCCCCGTACACGCAGGACCCGATCGCGCCGGGCGAGACGTTCACCTACGAGTTCGTCGCCGAGGAGAAGGCGGTCGGCATCTACCACTCGCACAGCAGCGCCGAGCAGCTCCTGAACGGCATGTTCGGTGCGATCACCATCGGCGAGATGGAGATCCCCGAGTCACTGGTCGAGCAGGGCTACGCCGCCGAGCCCGACCAGACCATCAACATGGTGCTGAACGACGCCGGGACGATCGGCCTGACGCTCAACGGCAAGAGCTTCCCCGCCACCGAGCCGTACTTCGCCAACGTCGGCGACACGATCATGGTGCACTACTACAACGAGGGCCTGATGCCGCACCCGATGCACCTGCACGGGCCCCCGGGGTGGGTGATCGCCCGTGACGGCATCGAGCTGGAGAGCCCGTGGGCCGGCGACACGTTCAACATCGCCCCCGGTGAGCGCTGGACCGTCATCCACCGGATGGACAAGCCCGGCGTGTGGGCCTGGCACTGCCACATCATCACCCACGCCGAGCGTCCCGACGGGATGTTCGGGATGGTGACGGCGATCATCGTCGAGGAGTGAGTGGAGGAGTGAGTCGAGGAGTGAGCGGTCCCTGACCTCCCCGGCGGAGGGAGCGAGGAGCCGGCGGCCGATCAGGTCGCCGGCTTCTTGGCCGGCGCCTTCTTGGCCGCCCGCTTCTTCGCGGCGGCCTTCTTGCGGGGCGCGGCCTTCTTCTTGGGACCCTTGCCCTCGAGCGCCAGCTTGTCGCGCCGGATCGCGAGGAGCTCGTAGGCCCGTTCGGGCAGCATCTCCTCGATGCGGTCACCCTTGCCGATCGACGCGTTCGTCTCGCCGTCGGTGACGTACACGCCGAACTTGCCGTCCTTGGCGACGACCGGACGCTCGCTGACCGGGTCGGTGCCGAACTCGCGCAGCGGGCCCTTCGCGGCCATGGAACGGCCACCCCGCTTGAACACCTTCGGCTGGGCGAGGATCGCCAACGCCTCGTCGAGCGTGATCGTGAGCAGCTGTTCCTCCGAGTCGATCGAGCGGAAGTCCTTGCCCTTCACGATGTAGGGGCCGTAGCGCCCGTTGTTGGCGACGATCGGCTCACCGTCGCTCGGATCCTCGCCGAGGGTCCGCGGCAGCTGCAGCAACGCCTCGGCCTCGTCCATCGTGAGGCGCTCGAGCACCATCGTCTTGAACAGGCTCGACATCTTCGGCTTGTCGTGGCCGGGTGGCGGCTCGTCGGGGGTACCCCACTGGACGTACGGCCCGTAGCGTCCGTTCTTGGCGAACACGGGCAGCCCGTCGAGCTCCCCGATCGGCTCGTCGCTCTTGGGCGCCGACAGGAGCTCGACCGCGAGGTCGAGCGTCAACTCGTCGGGCGGGAGGTCGTCGGGGACGCTCGCGGTGTCGTCGCCGCGCTTCACGTACGGCCCGTACTTGCCGGGCTTGACGACGATCTCGCGGCCGTCGGCATCGAGCCCGAGCGGGAACGTGTTGATCGCCGCCGCGTCGATCTCGTCGAGGTTCTCCTCGACGAGCCGCTTGAGGCCGGGCAGCTCGCCGTCGTCGCCGAAGTAGAACCGCTGCAACCACGTGTCCTTCTGCCCCTCGCCGGCGGCGATGGCGTCGAGGTCCTCCTCGATCTTGGCGGTGAACTCGTAGTCGACGAGATCGTCGAAGTGCTGCTCGAGCAGGCCGACCACGGCGAACGCGGTCCACGTCGGGACGAGCGCGGTGCCCTTCTTCCAGACGTAGCCGCGGTCCTGGACGGTCTGGATGATCGACGCCCACGTGGACGGGCGGCCGATGCCGAGCTCCTCCAACCGCTTCACGAGCGTGGCCTCGGTGTAGCGCGCCGGTGGGTTCGTCGAGTGCCCCTCCGGCGTGATCGACGCGATCGGCACGAGGTCGCCCTCCGCGAGCTGCGGGAGCAATGCCTCGCGCCCGGCCGTCTCGGTGTCGTCCGCCGTGTCGTCCCCGGTGTCGGGCTCGTTCCCGCCGGCCCCACGCGTCGGAGCGGCCTTCGCCGCGGGCCGCTCGTAGACGGCGCGATAGCCGGGGAACGTGATCGTGGTGCCCGACGCGGCGAACTCGCAGTCGGTCGACTCGTGCGTGGAGGTCGCGGCGAGGCGCAGGCTCACCGTCGTGCCGGTCGCGTCGGCCATCTGCGACGCCAGCGTGCGCTGCCAGATCAGCCGGTACAGCGCGAGATCCTGGCTGTTGAGCTCGCCGGCGACCTGGTCGGGACTGCGCAGCGGGGTGGTCGGACGGATCGCCTCGTGGGCCTCCTGTGCGTTCTTGACCTTGCCGGCGTACGACTTCGGCGACGGTGACAAGAAGCTGTGCCCGTAGCCGCGCTCGATGGCGTCGCGCACCGCGCCCATCGCCTCGGCCGACAGCACGACGTTGTCGGTACGCATGTAGGTGATGTAGCCCCGCTCGTAGAGGCCCTGGGCGACCCGCATCACCTGCGACGCGGAGAGCCGCAGCCGCCGGCCGGCGTCCTGCTGGAGCGTGGACGTCATGAACGGCGCCTTCGGCGACGAGCGGTACGGCTTCTCCTCGACGCTGCGGACGGCGACGTCCGCGTCGGCCAATCCGTCCGCGAGGCGTCGGGCGCGGTCCTCGTCGAGCGCGACCACCTTGTCGGTCGGTCGCCCGTCGGCGTCGAAGTCGCGGCCGGTCGCCACCTTGGTGCCGTCGACGGCCACGAGTGTCGCCTCGAACGACGGGTCGGTGGCGGTGACGAGACCGATGTCCCAGTAGTCGGCCGACACGAACGCGATCCGCTCGCGCTCGCGCTCGACGATCAGCCGGATCGACGGGCTCTGCACCCGGCCCGCCGACAGTCCCCGGTTGACGCGGCGCCACAGCACGGGCGACACCTCGTAGCCGTACAGCCGGTCGAGGATGCGGCGGGTCTCGGCCGCGTCGACGAGGCCGTAGTCGATCTGCCGCGGGTTGGCGACGGCGTGGTCGATCGCGGCCTTGGTGATCTCGTGGAAGACCATCCGCTTCACCGGCACCTTGGGCTTCAGGTACTCGAGGAGGTGCCAGCTGATCGCCTCGCCCTCGCGGTCCTCGTCCGTCGCGAGGTACAGCTCGCTGGCGTCCTTCAGCGCGGCCTTCAGGTCCTTGATGACCTGCTTGCCGCGCTCGGTGAGCTCGTAGGTCGGCTTGAAGCCGTTGTCGACGTCCACGGCGAGGCCCTTGGAGGGGAGGTCGGCCACGTGGCCGACCGAGGCGCGCACGTCGTAGGTGTCGCCGAGGAACTTGGAGATCGTCTTCGCCTTGGCCGGTGACTCCACGACCACGAGGGGCTTGGCCATCGCTGCCTTTCGGGTGGGTTGCGGTGAGTGTGCCCGAC
>SKSP01000504.1 GCA_007122945.1 Ilumatobacteraceae bacterium
AGCCACTCGCCCCTGGGCTGTTCGAACAGCAGTTCGACGATCTGGTCGGGGGCGTAGGGCGTGGCCGGGCCGTCGGTCGCCTGCACGACGTACGCCCGCCGCTCACCGGTCCACGCCGCGAGCAGCAACCGCTCGGCGCCGGCGTCGGTGCGCTGGACCGCTCGCAGCCCGCAGTCGAGGGCGAGGCGGTCGCGGAACTCCTCGGCGTCGTTGGTCCGCTCGTCGAACGCCACCCCGTCGGTGTCGGTCGACCACTCGCCGCCGGCGGCGAGGCGGGCCAGTTCGATCGTGCGCTCGGCGTGGGCGAGCATCGTCGCCTCGTCGCAGGTCGGGGCGTCCTCGGGCACCGTGGTCGTGGTGACCGGCGCCGTCGTGGTGGTCGGCACCGTCGTGGTGGTCGTGGTGGTCGTGGTGGTGGTCGTCGTGGTGGTGGTGGTCGGTGCCTCGGTCGTGGCCGGCGCCGTCGTGGTGGTCGGCGCCGTCGTGGTGGTCGTGGTGGTCGGTGCGGCGTCCGGTGGCGCGTCGTCACCGCCGCACGCGGTGGCGCCGACGACGAGGGCCGTCACCGCCACCAGGGTCGTCAGGGTCGTGGGCGCACGTCGTCGCACACCCTCACCGTGCGCCCGACCGCTTCGTCCGGCCAGGGTCGGAGGTCCCTTGCGGGCGGGGCGTCAGGCTCCGGTGGGCGGGCCGTCCTCGCCGGTGTGCACCTCAACCGGCGCGTTCGACGCCGTCGGGCAGGCGCTCGGGACCGCTGCGCTCCACCACTCCCCCCGACCGGGCCGGCGGCCGCGTCGGGAGGTCGTCGAACCACAGGCTCAGATCGGTCGACAGTCGGAAGAGCGGTCTGGCGTCGGGGAAGTCGGGGTGCGGCCGGGTGACGACGCAGCGCACGGGTCCCAGCACCGAGTCCGGGCCGCGGAGCGCCGCGCCGAGGAGGCGGTCCCACGGGAGCACGATCCGGCACTGCGAGGTGCGCCGCCGCACTTCCTCGTAACCCGACCCGAACGTGGCGACCACGTTGAGGATGTAGCAGCGGGTCACGAACTGCACGTTCGTCTCGACGAGGATCTCCGACTCGATGCCTGCGTTCACCCGGATCGCGCGGTCGTCGGTGCCGCCCGCTCCTTCGAAGCGGACCCGGTCGCCGCACGCGCCGCGGTCGTGCACCTCCCCGACGCGCAGCAGCTCCTGGCCCGCCATCCGGATCTCGCTGCGCATGATGCGCTTCTGCAGCGTGTTGCCGTCGCCGAACTCGCGCATCGCGGTCTCGAAGCCGTGGATCTCGACCTGCCAACGATCGAGCGTGACCTGCACGGTGGGGGTGGTCGCGGCGACGTTCCAGGTTCGGAAGGTCACATCGCCCTCGGCCTCGAGCTCGGACCGCCGGTTCACGAAGTCGTTCTCGGAGCTCGACGTCCAGCGCGGGGAGTACCGGACCCGCCGGCCGGTCTCGGGATCCTCGATGACGACGCCGAGCTCGTAGGTCGTCCCCGGGCACACGCCGCGGAACCGAAGGGTGCCGTTCGGCAACGGGTCGGTGGGCGAGCCTCCCGACACCACGCTCTCGCGGCAGCGGTTCGCGCCCGCGTCCCACGGGCCCAAGGGGTCGTCGGTCCGCACGTATGCCGCGACCATCCGGACGGGTCGGTCGGCCGTCCAGTCCGCCACCAGCTCGCGAGCCCAGCACACGCTGCCTTCGAGCACCCAGTTGCTGCGCGGTGGCTCGTCGCGTTCGATGCAGCTCTCGTCGGTGCGCAGCACCGTCGCGACCTCGGACATCGCCGGGAGCTCGGGACGTTCGACGGGTTCTCCGATCGGCTCGGCATCCGACACGTACCAGTCGTCCCAGGTGGCCGCGTCGGTCACGCCGAACACGACGGTGACCTTCCCGACCTGACGGGTCAGGAACGTGTCGCCGGGTGCTCCGCGCCGCAGCAGCTCGTCCGGTCGGGCCGGACGGTGCACCGGCACGCTCTGGGAGATCTGGCAGGACGGCACCCCGACGCACACGGAGAAGTCCGGGCGGGCGACGCCGACGAACAGCGAGTCGTCGGTGAGCCAGGCGCCGGGCTCGGTGCGCCGGGTCGAGAGCACGAACTGGCCGTGGGTCTCGGTCGCCTCGAAGCGGCACATCTCGAGCCAGGGATGCGGCGTCGGCGGCACCGGGTCGCGGTCGGTCTCGGGGATGCCCTCGATCGTCATGGTGGCCGTGCACAGCCCGGATCGGATGATCTCCGACGCCACCTCGACGTGCACCATCGGGGGGACCTCGGTGCGGCCGACGCCGTCGGCTCCGACGCGGTACAGCGGGACGAAGTTGCCGACCGACGCGGTGACGTCGGGGAGTCGTGGTGGCTCCACGTAGATCGCTTCGCGTCGGCGGATGTCGAACGAGTCCCTCGAGTGTCCCTGGTCCCACCGGATGCACATCGCGGTCCGCTCGCCGATCGTCACGGTCGGGTGGATCTCGAGGTGGGTGTAGTCGGGGTCGAAGACCGAGAGGTCGAGCGTGGTCGGGATGCGCTCGGCCGGTGGGTACCGGACGATCGTGGGGAAGTCCTCGAACTCGGGGAAGTCCCCCAGTTCGGGGAAGTCCTCCCAGGGGACACCTCGGCCGTCGGTCGGGTACGTCAGCTGTTCCTCGGGGCGGTCGCAGACGACCGCCGGCGAGTCGTCGTCGCCCATCGGGATGAGGGCCATCCGCGTCTGCCACTGCGCGGTGGTGGGGATCTCCACGCGCACCTGGCGGTCGTTCAACGTGGTCACCATGACCGGAGGTGGGCCGCCGACGTCGAGCGGGGCGAGCCAGCGCGACCATCGATCCTCGACCTCCCCATCGGGCTCTCGGCTCGCTTCGACGATCAGGAGGAACTCCGAGACGGGGCGGGGCGGGCGTAGCACGCTGATGCACGTGCGAGCCGTGACCTCGCCGCCACCGTCGGCCCGCTCCGCCTCCCAGCGGGCCGCCTCCGCGTCGCTCGTCGCGATCCAACCCGTCCCGGCACCCCACCCGTCGGCGGTCCGGATGGTGTGCTTCACGTGACCGGGGCGGGTGGTGACGACGTCGTAGGCGTACCCGTCGCCGGCCGCCGCCCAGCACTCGAGCGAGGAGCTGGGGACCACGTCGAGGATCTCGATCGGGAGCTCGAGGGCGAGCATGACGGTGCCGCCGATCCCCTCGTCGCACCAGCCCTCGACGTCTGCGCACACGTCGAGCAGCGGCTCGTCGGATGCCGGCTCGACGGCGACCGGGCCGTCCGGATCGTCGGGGGTGTCGGGGTCGTCGGGGTCGACACGGACGTCGAGCAGATCGACGGTCGCCAGCACGGGCGCCGTCTCCCCATCGGTGGCAGGGTCGTCGCCAGCGGTGTCGTCGCCGGTGTCGTCGCCGGTGTCGTCGCCGGTTTCGTCTCGGGCGGTGTCGTCTCGGCCGGTGTCGTCGACCGTCGGCAGGCGCGAGGTCGCGATGAACGCCCGGGGGGTCTCGGCGTCGACGGCGGCCTCGACGGCGTCGTTGAAGTCGGCCACGAACTGGTCGGCGTCGTCGGCCTCGGCGAGATCGGCGGCGAAGTCGGGGTCGTCGAACAGGGCCGGTGTCGGCCCGAGCACGTCGCGGCCGCCGACCTCCACCGCGCCCATCGTCCGGAACTCGAGCACCGGCACGGCCACCATCGCCGGCTCCGGCGGTTCGTCGGTCGCGGCGGTCGGCTCGCCCACCGTGTTCGGTGGGGCATCGGTGGTCGGGGGTTCGGGCGCGACGGCGGTCGTGGGGACGGCTTCGACCTCGCCGTCGCCGCCGTTCCCGCCACCGATGACGGCCGCGAGCACGAACGTGACCAGTGCGGCGCCGACGAGGACGCCGGTACCGATGAGCCAGTGCACGGGTTCGAGTCGGCGGAACATCAGCTCAACCCGCAGTAGGCCACCGAGACCTGGTTCTGGCCGGTCGACGACAACGTCGCCGCCGATCCCTGGGCCGGGGTCGCTCGGAACTCCCACTCGGCGGTGACCGAGCCGTCGGGCGGTGCGACGCCGGCGGCGTAGGGACCGACCGTGCCCGTCACCTGACCCGCTTGCGTGGCCACGGTCTGCCAGCCCGACCAGGCGCCCCCCGCCACGCGATGACGGAACTCGACCGAGGTGATCCCGGCCGGGTGCTCGACGCTCGTCGAGATCTGGCTGGTGGTCGGCAGGTTGGCGTCGCACGCACCGGGGAAGTCCTCGCGGATCGTGGCGTGCTGGCGGGTCACCGACCCCCACGTGACGACCGCCGGGACGGTGGTCGTGGTGGTGGTGGTCGTCGTCGTGGTGGTCGCCGGCGCGGTCGTCGCGGGCGGCGCCGTGGTCGTGGTGGCCGGGCCGGTGGCGGGGGTGGTCGCGGTCGGCACCGTCGTGTCGGGTGCCGTCTCGGGTGCGGTGGCCGCCGGTGCGGTGTCGGGTGCGGTG
>SKSP01000080.1 GCA_007122945.1 Ilumatobacteraceae bacterium
CCGGTCTCCGGGCACAGCTTCGGGTGGGCCGTGAACGGCGAGGTCAGCGCACCGCCGAAGTCGTCGCACCCGATCGTGTCGAGGTCGGCATCGATCTCGTACGGGAGGTGGGCCTCCTCCAACGCCCAGATCCGGCCGGCGTGGGCGAGCACGTGGGTGTTCGCCGCGCTCGCGGTCGGGTCGAACATCGCGTCGCCCGAGAGGGCGTCGAGGTCGCGCTCGAACTTGGTGGTGCGGACCCACCGGTTCTTGTACCAGCGTGCCGCGCCGTCCTCGAGGCGGACACCGTGCACCATGCCGTCGCCGAAGAACCAGTGCCCGGCGGTGCCCGACTTGGGGTTCGACCCGTTGCGCAGGTAGCGCCCGTTCAACGACGGGGGGATCGTCCCGGTGACGGGGAGGTCGTGTTCGGTGAGCTCGTCGTGGACGGGCGCGAAGTTCCCCTGCAGGAACCAGGGCGTCTCCTCGCCCGCGGTGTCGACTCGCGCGTCGGTGTCGGTCATCGGATCGTTCCTCTCTCGGGTGTTCCTAGATGCGTCGCGCTCGGCCCGCCCAGTACGGGTCGCGGAGCGGCTTCTTCTGGATCTTGCCGGTGCCGGTGCGCGGGATCTCGCCGACGAAATCGACGCTCCGCGGCGCCTTGTAGCCGGCGAGCTGCTCACGGCAGTGGGCGATCAGCCGGTCGGCGACGGCATCGCCGGGTTCGACCCCGTCGGCCAGCTGGACGACGGCTTTCACCTGTTCGCCGAACTCCTCGTCGGGGACGCCGATCACGGCCACGTCGGCGACGTCGGGGTGCACCGCCAGCACGCCCTCGATCTCGGCCGGGTAGATGTTGACCCCGCCGGAGATGATCATGTCGATGCGGCGGTCCGACAACCAGAGGTAGCCCTCGTCGTCGAGGTAGCCGACGTCGCCCGTCGTGAACACGCCGGGTTCGAGATGGGCGGCCGCCGTCTTGTCGGCGTCCTTGTGGTACTCGAACCCCATGCCCATCTTGTTGCGGAAGTAGAGCGTGCCCTCGACGTTCGGCCCGACCCGCTCGCCGGACTCGTCGACCACGATCACCTCGACCATGTCGACCGGGCGCCCGACGCTGCCACCCTTGCGCATCCACTCCTCGGACGTGACCGTCGAGATGATCGACCCCTCCGTCGAGCCGTAGTACTCGGTGATCTTGGGGCCCCACCAGTCGATCAGGCCCTGCTTGACCTTCGGTGGGCACGGGGCGGCGCCGTGCCAGACGACCTCCAGCGACGAGCCGTCGAAGCCGCGCTCGACGTCGTCGGGCAGGTCGAGCAGGCGCTTCATCTGCGTCGGCACGAGGTGGACGTTCGTGCACCCGTGGCGGTCGATCAGGTCGAGCACACCGGCCGAGTCGTACTTGTGCTGCATCACGACCGACGAGCCGCCGACCATCGGCAGGAACGAGAACGCCCACTGCGCCGAGTGGTAGACGGGTCCGCACAGCAGCGTGCGGCCCGGGATCGGCAACATCTGCCCGAAGCTCGCGGCGATCAGCTGCAAGATGTCGGGCGTCAGCTCGGTGTTGCCCGACAGCGAGCCGCGCACCCCCTTCGGCCGCCCCGTCGTGCCGGAGGTGTAGAACATCGGTCCGCCGAGGCGTTGCTCCTCGGGCGCCGTCGGGGCACCCTCGGCGACGACGGTCTCGTACGCGACGAACCGCGGGTCGGCAGCGACCGCGCCGTGTCCGTCCGGTCCGGCGATGCCGACCACGATCCGGACCCGGCCGCTGCGGTCGTCGGCGAGCGCGGCCGCGACCTCATCGGCGTAGCGGGCGTCGACGAACACGGCCGCGACGTCGGCGTCGTCGAACACGTACGCCAACTCGTCGGCGACCCAGTGCCAGTTCACGGGGACGTACGTCCACCCGCCGTGACCGCACGCCAACGCCAGCTCGAACCACTCGCGTCGGTTGCCGGCCACGATCGCGACGGTCTCCCCGGTCGTCAGACCGGCGGGCCGGTCGCGCAACCCGTTGACGAGACGGTTCACCCGCTCGTCCACCTCGGCCCACGTCGTGGCCCCGAACTCGTCGACGAGCGCGAGCTCGTCACCCCGCTCCGCCGCGAACCCCTCGGTCAGTATCGGCATCGTCCCCCTTTCTCACTCCCCGACCGGAGAAAGTAACCGATCGGTCAATTCCCGCTCCACCATGCTCCACCGATCACCCGTCCGATCACCCGTCGGGCACCAGGAAGCGCTCGACCTCGGACCGGTCGCGACCGTCGTCGGCGAGGCCCTCGAGCACGAACCGGTCGATCAGCCGGTGGTGCATCCGCATCCGGGCTTCCTGATAGTCCCCGAACGTGACGGTCGCCTTGCCGGTGCTGGACATGCCGGCCTGCACGCGGGGCAGGTTCGCCATGTCCTGTTCGAACACGTCGGCCAACGACCCCATCCCTTCGGCCTCGCGCCACGACTGATCGAGCGCGATCCGCTGCACCGGGGCCGGGTCGGGGCGCTCGGCGCCGTCGGGCACCGGGGCCATCCGGATGACGTCCATGAGGCACGTGTCGGGTGTGGCTCCCGGCCGCCAGCGGTAGACCAACGGCTGGCCGACCCCCGCCCACGGGGCGAACGCCGGGAACAGGTGGTACAGGATCGCGTCGAGGACCTCGGCGTCGGAGCGGCTCGACAGGTCGCACCCGTACCGCTCCCCCATCGCCCCGCGGAACACCTCGGCGACGACGTGTCGGGCGGCGGCGCCCTCGGGCACCGGCACGGCACCCTTGGGCAGCTTGGCGGCGAACGCGAGGTACGCGTCGGCCACCTGCTGCTCGTCGACGTCGCCGAGATGCGGGCTGTGCGACCCGAACGCGTTGTGGAACCGGGTGACGAACGGCGAGTCGGGCCAGATCGAGTACTGACTGTTCTCGTCGGCGGCGAACTCCAGGATCTGCGGGTGGGTGGCGAGCGAGTGGTACCCCTCGCCGAACGCCTCCATGCAGACCTTCCAGTTGGCCGGCACCTCCTTGACGGCGTGGAACGCGATGACCCGGTCCTGCAGGCCGAAGTCGTGCTCGAAGTGCTCGATCAGCTTCGCTGCGTACCGCTCGAACGGCGGCGCGCCGGGGTCGGGGTTGACGAACACGAAGCCGCACCACTCGGCGACCTGCGCGGCCGGCAGACAGGACCGGGTCGGGTCGTCGCGGATCTGGGGGAAGTCCCACCCGGACGGGATCTCGGCGAGCTGGCCGTCGAGGTCCCATCGCCACCCGTGGAACGGGCAACGGAACGACGCCACCCGTCCGTCCTCGGTCCGCAGCTTGGTCCCCCGGTGGAGACACGCGTTGTGGTGTGCCCGGATCGTGCCGTCGCGGGTCCGGGTGACGATCAGCGACTGGCCGGCGACGTCGTACACGACGTGGTCGCCGGGGGCGCGGAGATGGTCGACGTGGCAGGCCATCTGCCAGGTCCGGGTCCAGAGGTAGGCGGCCTCGAGCGCGGCGAACTCGGGCGACGCGTAGCGGGCCTTGGGCACGTCGGCGCGGCCTTGTGGCGCCGCGGCGTGGTCGAGCAACGGCACCGGCACCGGACGGGTGTCGGTCGCCAGCAGGTCCTGCACGCTCGGCCCGGAGCTGCGGGCCGAACCGAGCGCGTCGACGGCGGTCATGCCCGCATGGTGGACGGAATTGATCGCCCAGTCAATATTGCTCGGGTCGGCGGCCGGCCGGGCGCAGCAGCGTCCCGGCCAGCAGGGCCTTGAGCGCATCGACCGCCAGGCGGTGCACGGCGGCATCGCCCGACACCGCGTCGGTGAGGCCGATCAACATGGTGCGGACCAGTGCCCGCACCGCATCGCGCGCGGCGGGGTCGATCTCACCGGTGGACACCCCGAGATCGACGATCCCGTCGTAGAACTCGGACCACTTCCGGCCGCCGCGCAACGCCGCCGCCAGCTCCGGATCGCGCCGTGCGTCGACGCGCACCGAACCGAGGAACCGGGCCAGCGCGGGGTCGTCGCGGTTGAGCTCGTGGGCGGCGTCGAGCAGCGCATCGAGACGCTCGACGAACGTGGCGGTGTGCTCGATCGCCGTCGCGAAGCGCGCCTCCACCGTCACCTGGACGTCGTCGTACACGGCGAGGTACAGGTCGAGCTTCGACCCGAAGTAGTGGTACAGCGCACCCGTGGTGACGCCCGCGCCGCGCGCCACGACCCGGTTCGTCGTGGCGGCGTACCCCATATCGGCGAACGCGGCGCGAGCCGCCCCGACGATGCGGCCGCGGGTCGCCGCCGAGTCGCCCGCGGGCGGGCGCCCGAGCCGCGCCGTCCCGACGCGGCCATCGTGCGACGTACCGGTCGCCATGCCGACCAGTATGCCCAGTACCGAGATCCCCGTCGTCGTCCCGTCGCGGTCCCGTCTTCGTCGCGGATGAGCGCGTCGGTCCGCGGTCTGACGCGACGAGGACGGGACGACGCCCTGCCGTGACGCCCTGCTGCGACGGGCCGAGCGAACGGATCGGCCAACCTATCGGACGGTCAATTATGGTCGCCGACATGGCCACGCCCGATCTCGACGAGTTCGTGGCCGCGGCACGCGCCTGGCTCGACGACAACGCCGAGCGACGGCCCGAGAGCTCCGACGCCCACACCCCCGACGAGACCTTCAGCGTCGCGGTGTTCCACGCACTCGCCACCGACGACGAGCGGGCGTTGCTCGAGCGGCTCAAGCGATGGACGCAACGCAAGGCCGAACGCGGCTACCACGCCATCGGTTGGCCCCCCGAGCACGGCGGGCTCGGACTGCCCGGGGCATACGCCCGGGCGTTCTCCCACCTCGAGCGCGAGTACGTCACGCCCGCCAGCCACGAGATCCACAGCGTCACGACCGGCCTGATCGCGCCCACCGTGCGGATCTTCGGCGACGACGAGCAGCGGTCGCGCTTCGTCGACCGGTTCCTCGCCGCGCGTGACCTGTGCTGCCAGCTCTTCTCCGAGCCCGGTGCCGGCTCGGACCTCGCCACGCTGGCGTGTCGCGCCGAGCGCGACGGCGAGGAATGGGTCGTCAACGGCCAGAAGGTGTGGAGCTCGGGCGCCCAGTTCTCCGAGTGGGGCGAGCTGATCGCCCGCACCGACCCCACGGCACCGAAGCACCGGGGCCTCACCGCGTTCGTCGTCCCGATGGACGCCCCGGGTGTCGAGGTCCGCCCGATCAGGCAGATGAGCGGCGGCTCCTCGTTCAACGAGGTGTTCCTCACCGACGTCCGCATCCCCGACTCACTCCGGCTCGGCGCCGTCGGCGAGGGGTGGAAGGTCGCGCTCACCACGCTCGGGTTCGAGCGCGATCACTCCGACGGCTCGGGTGGGCGCGTCGGCGGTTCGTGGCGTCAGCTGCTCGCGACGGCGCGGGCGGTGGGCGTCACCGAGCACCCCGTGATCCGCCAGCAGCTCGCCCGGGTGTACAGCCACCACCGGGTCGAGGGCTTCGTCAGCCGCCGGGCCGCGGACCAGCGGCGCGCCGGCGCCGAGCCCGGCCCGGAGGGGTCGCTCGGCAAGCTGCTGTGGACCGAGGGGATGACGCTCGTGTCCGACGTGGTCGCCGACGTGCTGGGTGCCGCTCTCGTCGCCGACACCGGCGCGCCCGGCACCTATGCCTGGGGAGAGCACGTCCTCGGGGCACCCGGGTACCGCATCGCCGGCGGGTCCGACGAGGTGCAGCGCAACATCATCGGCGAGCGGGTGCTCGGCCTCCCGGCCGAGCCACGGGTCGACAAGGACGTCCCGTGGAACGAGATCCCGCGCTGACACGCACGACGCTCGAGGAGGGCGACACATGGATCTGGGTCTGAACGGCAAGCGAGCGCTGGTGAGCGGCGCCACCCGAGGGATCGGGCGGGCGATCGCCGAGACCTTGCTCGCGGAGGGCGCATCGGTGTCGATCTGCGCCCGGACCGCCGACGGCGTGGCCGCCGCGGTCGCGGAGATGCGCGAGCTCGCCGCCGGCGGCACCGTGTACGGCCACGCCACCGACGCGGCCGACACCGACGCCGTCCGGGATTGGGTGGCAGCGTCCGCCGAGCAGCTCGGTGGCATCGACGTGTTCGTCCACAACACATCCGGCAAGCCGGCCCGCGACATCGGCGGATGGGCCACCAACTTCCAGATCGACCTGATGGCGCTCGTCCACGGCGTCGACGCCGCCACCGCCGCGCTCTCCGACGGCGGGGGCTGCGTGGTGAGCATCGGGACGACGGCCGCGGCCGAGCACTTCGCGACCGGGGCGAACAGCTACAGCGCGCTCAAGGCAGCGGTCACCAACTGGACCCTCGGCCAGGCCCAGGTGCTCGGCCCGACGGGCATCCGCTGCAACGTGGTCTCCCCCGGGCCGATCTTCTTCGAGGGGGGCGACTGGGACATGATCCGCCAGCACATGGAGCCGTTCTTCGACCAGACGCGACAGGCACATCCCGGCGGCGAGTTGGGGTCCGCCCAGGACGTCGCCGACGTCGTCGCGTTCGTCGCGAGCGACCGCGCCCGTCACGTCAACGGCGTCAACATCACCGTGGACGGCGGCTTCCTGAAGCGCGTCGACTACTGACGGGCCCGAGCCCGATGGCCTCACGCATCGACGCCACCCTGGTGACCGGCGGCAAGTACCACGACATCGATCTCGCCCGACGCCAACTCCTCGACCTGCTCGCCGAGCACGACGAGGTGCGGGTGCGCGTGCAACCCGACTACGAGGACACCGACGGGATCACCGGCGCGACGTTCCTCGTGAGCTACACGTGCGACGTCCGACCGAGCGAGCGGGCCCAACGCGAGATCCGGGCGTGGGTCGAGGCCGGCGGGCGTTGGGTGGCGCTCCATGCGACGAACGCCGCGCTCGACCTCGGAGGGCCGGAGGGTGTCGACTCGCCGCGAGTGTTCCCGCTGTGGGCCGACACGCTCGGCAGCCAGTTCGTGGCCCACCCGCCGATCCGGCCGTACCGGGTCGAGCCGAGCCCCGCGGCACCCGAGGACCTCGCCTGGCTCGTCGACGGGATCGAGCCGTTCGAGACCGATGACGAGCTGTACCTCTCCGAGTACCACGACCGCCACCGGCTCGTGCCGCTGCTCGAGACCCGGTGGAGCGGCGAGGCGACCGGGTTCGTCGAGCACGACTGGAGCGCTGCCGATCCCCGTCACCTGGTGATGTACCTGCGCCCGCTCGGGCTGGGCGCGGTCCTCTACAACACGCTCGGCCACTGCCGCGGTCACTACGACATGGTGCCCGCCATGGCCTACTACCCGCGCGTCGAGCGCGGCTCGTGGGACCTCCCCACCTACCGCGAGCTGCTCCGCCGCGCCATCCGCTGGGCCCACCCCACCGAACCGTCCGCGTGAACCGGCCGGATCCGGGCGATCCCGGCAGACGGAACCAGCCCACCCCACCGAACCGTCCGCGTGAACCGGCCGGATCCGGGCGATCCCGGCAGACGGAACCGTGCGGGGCGCGGCGAGTAGGTTCGAGCGGATGGAGACGACGTTCCCGACCGAGATCGACATCGGCGTCGACGACGCGGGCCGACGGGTGCTCACCGGGCCGTGGCGGTCACCCGCGCAGATGCTCGCCGACCAGGTCGTCGAGGGGCACTCGAGCGTGCACGACGAGGCCGAGGCGGCCGCGCTCGGGCTGACCGGGGCGCCGATCGAGGGACCGACCCACTTCAGTCAGTTCGACCCGCTCGCCGTGGCGGTGTGGGGCCGCGACTGGTTCGAGCGCGGGTGCATCAGCTCGCACTTCCGCACGATGGTCGTCGAGGGCGAGCGGGTGCAGGCCTCGCTCGTCGTGCCCGGGGAACCGTCGCCGTCGACCGGCCGCATCGAGGCCCACAAGGAGGACGGCACGCCGGTGTTGACCGGGACGGCGTCGATCGGCCCACATCGTCCGCCGACCGAGCTCGACGAACGGCGGTCGCGCCTCGGCGACCCGGGCGAGCTGTTCGTCGTCGACCGGCTCGAGGTCGGCATGCGACGCGACGACGGCGTCGTGTCGATGACCCACGACGACGCGAACGGCGACGGCTACCCGTTCTCGCTCGCCGACAAGCTGGACCGGATCACCGAGCCACATCCCTGGTACACGTCCGGCGGGGCCGGCGCGTCGCCGTGGGGGCGTCAGATCGTTCCGGTCGAGATGATCAGCGTGCTCGCCAACAAGTCGGGTGGCCGGTGGCCGGTCCGGCAGCCGGCGATGGGGTTGTTCCTCGACCTCGAGATCCGGCTCGTCGACGGCCCGGTGTTCGTCGGCCAGGAGTACCACCTCGAGCGGGAGGTCATCGGACTCGGGCAGAGTCGTCGCACCGAGTCCTACTGGACCCGCACCACGCTGACCGACACCTCGACGGACCGGGTGACCGCGGAGATCGTGCTGCACTCCGGGGTGTTCAAGGAGTCGTACCCGAACTACCCGCGGGAACGACTCGGCTGACGACCACGACCGACGACCACGACCAACGACGACAACCGACGACCGCAACCGACGACCACGACCGACGACCACGACCAACGACCACGACCAACGACCGGACAGGAGACCACGGGAATGGATGTACGGGGATTGATGCGCCAGGCCGCGGAGCTGAACGCGAACCGCCTCGCGATCGTGCACGGTGAGCGGCGACTGACGTTCGCCGAGGCGTGGGGGCGCGGGTTGCGGATGGCGAACGCGCTGCGGTCGCTGGGGTTGGAACCCGGCGACCGGGTCGGGGTGCTGGAGGACAACTCGATCGGCGCCCAGGACTTCTTCTCCGGAGCGGCGGCCGCCGGGGTGGTCCGGGTGCCGCTGTACGCCCGCAACGCGGTGGAGAGCCATCACCACATGCTGGACCACACGGGCTGCCGGGCGGTGGTGGTCGCCGAGCACTACCGGGGCGACATCGACGCGATCCGCGACCGGCTGCCCGGGCTCGAGCACGTGGTGGTGCGCGGCGACGACTACGAGGACTGGCTCGCCGGCTTCGACGACACCGATCCCGACGTGCCGATCGACCCCGACGACTGGTACGTGATCCGCCACACCGGCGGCACCACCGGGCGGGCCAAGGGCGTCGCCTACAGCCACCGCTCGTGGATCGCCGCCGGGCGCGACTGGTTCTACAACTTCCCGCCCGTCCAGGCCGGTGACCGGTGTCTGCACGTCGGTCCGATCTCGCACGGCTCCGGATACCTGTACACGCCGACGTGGCTCAGCGGCGGGACGAACGTACTGCTCGACCACTTCGATCCCGCCGGGACGATCGAGGTGATGGAGCGCGAGCGGATCGGGTACATGTTCGCGGTGCCGGCGATGCTCAACGCGCTCGCCCGTCAACCCGGCGCCCGCGACCGCGACTGGTCGGCGCTGAAGGTGATCCAGGTCGCCGGGGCCCCGATCGCGGACGAGACGACGCTGCTCGCCCGCGAGGTCTTCGGCGACGTCCTGTACCAGGGCTACGGCCAGACCGAGGCGCTCCCGGTCTGCATGATGGGTCCCGAGGAGTGGTTCGCCGAGGTCGAGGGTTCCCAACCACTGCGCTCCGCGGGCCGCGCGCTCCCGTTCGCGTACCTGCAGATCCGCGACCCCGAGGACCCCGACCGCCGGCTCCCCCTCGGCGACGAGGGCGAGATCGCGATCCGCTGCGACGGCCAGATGCTCGGCTTCTGGGAGGACCCCGACGCCACCGCCGAAAGGATGACCACCGACGGGTTCGTGCTCACCGGCGACATCGGCCGCCTCGACCACAACGGCTACCTCTACGTCCTCGACCGCAAGGACGACATGATCATCTCCGGCGGGTACAACATCTGGCCCGCCGAGCTCGAGAACGTCATCTCGGACCACCCACGCGTCATCGAGGTCGCCGTGTTCGCCGTCCCCCACGACCGCTGGGGCGAGACCCCCATGGCCGTCTGCGTCATCGCCCCCGACCCCGACACCGGCGAGATCGACGACGACACCACCGCGATCGTCGACGAGATCACCACGATGTGCACCGAACGCCTCGGCTCCTACAAGAAGCCCGGCCACGTCGAGATCCGCACCGACCCCCTCCCCAAGAGCCCCGTCGGCAAGATCCAACGCAAGTCCCTGCGCGAACCCCACTGGGCCCACTCCGACCGTCGCGTGGGCGGCACCTGAGCCGGCGATGGCGGGCCGCACCGCGTCCGGACGATCGCTCGACCTCGCTGCGATCACGACGGTGGTGCTCGGTGCGACGGCGGTGGGTGCCGGCAGCCAGGTCGTGACCGACCGAATCGGCGGTGCGGTCGCTCATCCGGCCGCGGCCGCGATCCTCTGGGTGATCGGCACCATGGCGATCGGCGCCACCTCCGTCACACCCCGAGCCGCCGCGCTGGCGGGGGCGATCACCGGCGCGATCGCGGCCGCCTCGTACCACGCCGCGGTGGGGTGGTTCGCCGGCACGGCCTCCGAACGCCCCGACCTCGCACGGTGGGTGGCGCTGGCCACCCTGGTGGGCACGCTCGCCGGCACCCAGGGCCACCGCCTGGCCGAGTCGCGTCGCCGGTCGCGGCCGCGCCGGATCAGTGCACGTCGAGCAGGTCGACCACGAACACCAGCGTCTCGTCGGGGCCGATGACCCCGCCCGCGCCCCGACTCCCGTAGGCCATGTCCGGGGGGATCGTGAGCGTGCGCCGGCCGCCGACACGCATGCCGGCGACACCGTGGTCCCACCCCTGGATCACCTGACCCGAGCCGAGACCGAACCGGAACGGCTCCATGCGATCCCACGAGGCGTCGAACTGCTCGCCGGTCGACCACGACACGCCGACGTAGTGCACCGTTACCGTGCAACCCGGTGTCGCCTCGAGCCCCTCGCCGACGATGTCGTCGGCCAGCTCCAGCGCAGCGGGGGGCATCTTCCCGGGGATCGTGACCGAGGGCTTGACCATGTCGCGACCCTAGACGGATTCGCGGACCGTGCTGGACGGGCGGTCCGCCGGCGGCACGACCACGGTCGGGCAGTGCGCCCGGTGGATCACCTGGTGGCTCGTGCTCCCGAGCATCAGATCCGGATGACCGCCGATCCCGCGGGCCCCCACGAAGATGAACGACGCAGCGGTCTCGGCGGCGGTGTGCAGCAGGGCGTCGGACGGGTTCCCGTCGACGAGCCGGCACGTCCACCGGACGTCGCCGGCGGCCGCGAGCGGCTCGCACCACTCCGCCCGGAGGCGGTGCTCGATCTCGTCGCGGTGCTCGCTCGACGGCACGTGCTCGCCGTCGATCTCGCTCATCAGCCCGAGGGCGTGGACGGCGATGATCTCGGCACCCGTCGCGGTCGCCAACGAGCTCGCGAGATCGAGCGCCCGACGAGCGTTCGGGCTGCCATCGACGCCACACACGATGGGCCCGATCACGCCGGTGCCGGCGCGCGTGTCGGCGGGATTGTCGGTCATGTCAGCTCCCAGAGTTGGCGGGCGGCGGTCACGGTCGGGAGACCGACCTCGCCGCCGGAGGCCGGCTCGGGTCGGTACTCGACGCCGACGAGCGCGGCGAGGGTCGCACCGACCGACCGGGTGAGCGCTCGCGGCGAGTACCCACCCTCCAGCACGACGAGCGTCCGGCCGGCAGGTGCGAGCCGCGCCGCACGGACGGCGAGGTCGGCGTAGTCGGCAGCCGTCAAGCCGATCCCGGCGAGCGGGTCGTCACGGTGGCCGTCGTACCCGGCGGAGACGATCAGCCAGTCCGGGGCGAAGCGCTCGACGACGGGCGTGACGACCTCGTCGAACGCTCGCCGGTAGACGTCGCCCGCCGTGCCGGCGGGGAACGGCAGGTTCAGGTTCGTCCCCGGCGCGGCCTCGCCGCCGGTCTCCTTGAGCTGCCCGGTGCCCGGGTACAGCGGCGATTCGTGGGTCGACACGTACAGCACCCGCGGATCGTCGTAGAAGATGTCCTGGGTGCCGTTGCCGTGGTGGACGTCCCAGTCGAGCACCACGACCCGTTCACCCCGCCCGGCCAACCGGGCCGCCCCCACCGCGGCGTTGTTGAACAGACAGAACCCCATCGCCCGGTCGCGCACCGCATGGTGTCCGGGCGGACGACCGGCGCTGAACGCGAGATCACACTCGCCGGCCTCGAGCGCGTCGATGGCGGCGAGGACGGCGCCGGCCGATCGGCGTGCCGTCGCCCACGAGCCGGCGGTGGCGATGGTGTCGGGGTCGAGGTCGCCGCCGCCTGCCTCGCAGAACCGCCGGACGGCGTCGACGTAGAGCGGATCGTGCGCCAGCGCGAGCTCGTCGATCGACGCCTCGGGCGGCTCGCGCCACTCCGTCGCGTCGAGCAGGCCGGCCTCGCCCACACCCGCCAGCGCGGCGTCGAGGCGAGCGCGGTTCTCGGGGTGCCACGACGGGGTGGCGTGTTCGTCGCGCTCGGCGGCGCTGAAGACGACGAGCGGCTGACCCACCTCCGAAGCCTCGCAGATCGACGCAGTTGCCGCCAGGCGGCCCGGGGCCCCATGATGGTCCCGTGGGGACGACCGACGACCGGGGGCGCGCTCGCGGCGACGCGGACGACCTCGATCCCGCGACCGGCGACGACCCGGCGCGCCGCCGCATGGTCGAGCACGACCTGGTGGGGCGGGGCATCACCGATCCGGCCGTGCTCGACGCGATGCGCTCGGTCCCGCGGCACCGCTTCGTCGGGGCCGGACAGGCGGCGGCCGCCTACGACGACCGGCCGCTCCCCATCGGCGACGGGCAGACGATCTCGCAGCCCTACGTCGTCGCGCTGACGGCCGAGAGCCTCGCGCTGCGACCCGCCGACCGGGTCCTCGACGTCGGGACCGGATCGGGGTACGCCGCCGCGGTGCTCGGTACGATCGCCGCCGAGGTCTGGTCGATCGAGCGGCACCGCGGGCTCGCGGAACGGGCCGCCGCCACGCTCGCCGACCTCGGGTACTCGAACGTCCACGTCGTCACCGGCGACGGCACCGCCGGGCTCGTCGCGCACGCACCGTTCGACGCGATCGCCGTCGCCGCGGCCAGCAAGACGATCCCGACGGCCCTCACCGATCAGCTCGCCGAAGGTGGTCGCCTCGTGATCCCGGTCGGCCCGTCACGCGGTACCCAGCGGCTCGTCCTCGTCCGGCGCGACGGCGACGCGCTCGTCGAACGCCACATCACCGACGTGCGCTTCGTTCCGCTCGTCGAGGGCCCCGCGACGTCTCGCGACGAGGCGGACGCCGGGGAGCAACGGCCCGACGGCGTCGGCGAGCCGCGTCGCCCCGAGTAACGTCCGCACGATGACGCGCGCCGCCATCGACGCACTGCGGGCCGAGCGGGGCAACGTGCTCGACCTGATCGCCTCGCTGTCCGACGACGAGTGGCAGCTCCCCTCGGACTGCGACGGCTGGCGCGTACAGGACGTGATCGCCCACATGAGCGCCGTGTTCGTCACGGTGAGCGGTGGCACGACGGCGCGCGCCGAGCCCCCGACCGACGACGCCGAACGCAACGCGGACGCCGCGGTCGAGGAGCGCCGCGGGTGGGACACCGCGGCGGTCGCCGCCGAGTACGAACGGTCGAGCGAGACCGCCATCGCCGCGCTCGCCGGGCTCCAGGAACCCCCGATGGCCGACACCGTGATCCCCCTCGGCAACCTCGGCCACCACCCGATGCACCTGTTGGCCGACGCCCTGGTGTTCGACCACTACTGCCACCTGCGCCACGACCTGCTGGCACCCGGCGGTCCGCTGCAACGCCCGGAGCTGCCGTCCGACGACCTCCGTCTCCGACCGACGATGACGTGGATGTTGGCCGGGCTTCCGCACATGTGCGCCGAGGCGCTCACGATCCTCGACCGGCCCGTCGAACTGGTCTTCGAGGGGCCCGGCGGCGGCACGTGGCACCTGCGCCCCGGCACCCCGCTCGTCGAGGTCGTCGAGGGGCCCGGCACCGACGTGGCGGCCACCGTGCACTCGAACGCCCACGACTTCGTCTCGTGGGGCACCCTGCGCCGACCGTGGCGCGAGCTCGGGGTCCAGGTGTCGGGCGACGAGGTCTACGCGGCCGCGGTCCTCGACGCGATCAACATCATCTGACCATGGTCGAGTCCGGGTCGGTCGGATCTGATCCGGTCGTCGCCCGGTTCGGCCCCGCCGCGCGAGTGTTCACGCGACCGTGACGTCGAGGTGGACGGCGTCCGGGTCGCCGGCCCACCGTCCGACCTCCAGGTGGTAGGCACCCGGCTCGCGCGACCATCGGCCGGCGAGGCGGACGTCGAGGTGCGCCAGATCGATCGGGAGCACCACCCGCGCCGAAGCGCCAGCCTGTTCGTGTACCCGGCCGAATCCGACCAGCCGGCGCGGTGGGCGCTCGACGTCGCTCCCCGGCAACCCGGCGAACACGAACAGCACGGTCGAGCCGTCGCGCGGTCCGGTGTTGCGGACGTCGACGGTGACGTGCGCCGTGACGCCGCTGGCGGCCGCCGTGGTGGCCTCGTCGGGCGCCGGCTCCACCCACGCGTTGACGACGTCCCACGTCGTGTACCCGCTGCCTGCGCCGAACGGGAAGTGCGGGACGATCCCGTGATGGTCGAGCCACCACTGGCCGTGCAACAGCCCGTAGGTGGCCGTGTCCGCATCGCGTTCGAACGGGACGAGCGCCGCCTCGTCGTACGGCACCGCGAACGGCAGGCGGCCGCCCGGCTCCGAGCGACCGACGAGGACGTCACCGAGCGCCGCACCGCCCTCCATGCCCGGGTACCAGATGACGAGCAGCGCCCCGACCCGGTCCGCCCACGGGGCGACGACGGCGCTGCCCGCCATCGCCACCACGGCCACACGGTCGTGGGCCGCCGTCGCCGCCGCGACGAGCGCCTCGTCGGACGTCGACAGTCGCAGTGACGGCCGGTCCCCGCCGGGCGCCATCGTCGGCCGGTCGGCGTGAACCCCGTCCGCGCCGGCACCCGATCCGCGGCTCGGACCACCGTTCGGACCGTCGTTCGAACCCTCACTCGGCGGGAGACCGAGCTCGGGATGGTCCATCGGTGGGAACAGCTCGGAGATCAGCGGCGCGGTGCCCGCATCGGCCAGGTACTCGCCCTCGTCGTGCTCGGTGTAGCCGACGACCACGACGACGGCGTCGGCCCCACGGACGA
>SKSP01000167.1 GCA_007122945.1 Ilumatobacteraceae bacterium
CACGCTCGTGTCGTGGCCGTCGTGTCGGACCGGCCCGGTGCCTACGCGCTGGAACGGGCCTGGAACGCGGATGTGCCCGCCATCCACCTGGGCGTCGAGCCCGACGAGGCCCGCACCGACTACGACACCCGCCTCGCCGACGTCGTCGCCGACCACCGTCCGGGCTTCGTCGTGCTCGCCGGCTGGATGCGCATCCTGACGATGCCGTTCCTCGGTCGGTTCCCCGACCGGGTCGTCAACCTCCACCCGGCCCTGCCCGGCGAGCTCCCCGGGACACGCGCGATCGAACGGGCGTGGCACGAGGCGATGGCGGGCGAGCGCGTGCGCACCGGGGTGATGGTCCATCTCGTCCCCGACGAGGGTGTCGACGACGGGCCGGTGCTCGCCTCGGCCGAGGTCGCCATCCGCCCCGACGACACGCTCGAGTCGCTGACGGCCCGGGTGCACGAGGTCGAGCACACACTCCTCGTCGACGCCCTCGCCGCGCTGTGCGCCGGGGCCCGGCCGCCGAGCCCCTCGCCGCAGCCGTCGCCCCGGCCGCCCGTCCCCCACATCACCACCGTCTCGGAAGGATCACCCCGATGACCCATCCCAACGACCAACTGTTCGACCGCTTCGAGGCGCTCACGTTCGACGACGTCGTCGTCGTCCCGGGCTACTCGGAGACCCTGCCCGACGCGGTCGACACCAGCGCCGTGTTCGCCGCCGACATCGAGCTCGCCGTGCCCCTCGTCTCGGCCGCGATGGACAAGGTCACCGAGGGGCGCATGGCGATCGCGATGGCGCGCCACGGCGGGATCGGGGTCGTCCATCGGAACATGTCGATCGCCGACCAGGCGGCCGAGGTGCAGAAGGTCAAGCGCAGCCAGAGCGGCATGATCTCCGACCCGGTGACGCTCCCCCCGACGGCCCGACTGCACGAGGCCGAGGACCTGATGCACCGTTTCAAGTTCTCCGGCGTCCCGATCACCGACCCCGACGGGCGCCTGGTCGGGATCCTCACCAACCGCGACATCCGGTTCTGCGAGGGCGCCGATTTCAACCGACCGGTCAGCGAGTTCATGACCTCCGAGCGCCTCGTCACCGCCACCGTCGGGACCTCGCTCGACGAGGCCAAGGTGCTGCTCCAGAAGTACCGGATCGAGAAGCTCCCGCTCGTCGACGACGACGGCCGGCTCGCCGGGCTGATCACGGTGAAGGACATCCAGAAGCGCCTCGAGTTCCCCAACGCGTCGCGCGACGAACACGGCCGGCTGCGCTGCGCGGCGGCGATCGGCGTCGGCGACGACGTCGAGGAGCGCGTCGACGCGCTCGTGCACATGGGGATCGACGCCGTGGCGATCGACACCGCCCACGGCCACTCGGCCGGGGTCGTCAAGACGATCGAGCGGGTGAAGGGCTCCTGGCCGGACCTCCCGGTCACCGCCGGCAACGTGGTGACCCCCGAGGGTGTCGAGGCGCTCGCGAGTGCCGGGGCCGACGCCGTCAAGGTCGGGGTGGGCGCCGGGTCGATCTGCACGACCCGGGTGGTCAGCGGCGCGGGCATGCCGCAGCTCTCGGCGATCTGGTTCACGACCCGGCGGGCCCGTGAGCTCGGCGTGCCGGTGATCGCCGACGGCGGCATCACCTACTCGGGCGACATCGTGAAGGCGATCGCCGCGGGCGCGACGACCGTGATGCTCGGCTCCCTGCTGGCGGGCACCGAGGAGTCACCGGGTGAGACCGAGCTGTTCGAGGGCCGCCGCTTCAAGAGCTACCGCGGGATGGGTTCGATGGGCGCCATGCAGGGCGAGGGCGCCGACCGCTACGCCACCGCGCAGGGCTCGGGCGCCGCCCGGACCGCCATCGGTGCGGCCAGCCGCAAGCTCGTCCCCGAGGGCATCGAGGGGCGCGTGCCGTACGCCGGCCCGCTCGGCGACACGATCTACCAGCTCGTCGGCGGCCTGCGCAGCGGCATGGGCTACGCCGGCGCCGCCGACCTCGAGGCGCTGCGCACCGGTGCCCGGTTCATGCGCGTGACCTCCGCCGGTCGGGAGGAGAGCCACCCCCACGACGTCACGATCACGAAAGAAGCCCCGAACTACCAGCGCGGCAGCTGACCACGACCCACCCGCACACCGCCCCACCCGCACCCGCACCCGAGCCCGAGCCCGAACCCGAGCCCGAATCAGCACCCCAGCGACACAGAGTCGCCCAGCGCCGCCCCACCCGGCACCCAGCGACACAGAGTCACCCAGCAGCCGGTGAACCCGAGCCCGAATCAGCACCCCAGCGACACAGAGTCACCCAGCGCCGCCCCACCCGGCACCCAGCGACACAGAGTCACTCAGCAGCCGGCGTCAGGCGAGCTTCTCGACGAAGGCTTCGAGCTGGCGCAGGTTGCGGCACTCGAAGACGCCGTCTGTGTGGACGCCGTAGTCGTCCACGATCGAGTCGCCCGTGTTCCAGTACGACCGCGGCTCGGGGTTCAGCCAGTAGACGTGGCGCGCCTTGTGCTCGATCTCGCGGATCACCCACGACTGACTGGCGTGATAGTTGTTCCGGGCATCGCCGAGCAGCAGCACGGTGGTCTTCGGGCCGACGTCCTTGCCGTAGCGCTCCCAGAACACCTCGAACGCGTGCCCGTAGTCGGAGTGCCCGTCGACCCACACGACGTCGGCCTCGGTGTTGACCCGGTGGATCGCCTCGGTGATGTCCTCGGTCGCCCGGAAGTAGTCGGTCACCTCGTCGAGGCCGTCGATGAACACGAACGAGCGCACCTTCGAGAACTGGTTCTGGATGGCGTACACCAACATCAGGGTGAACCGGGCGAACGCGGCGACCGAGCCGGAGATGTCGGCGATCACCATCAGCTCGGGCTTCGCCGGCCGCGGATACTTGAACTTCGGCTCGGCCGGCACCCCGCCGTAGCTGAGCGAGTGACGGACGGTGTTGCGGAAGTCGAGCGGGCCCTTGCGGCCGTGACGACGCTTGCGGGCCAGCCGCGCCGCCAGCTTGCGGGTCAGCGGGTACAGCGCCTTCTTCAGCGACTGCATCTCGTCGCGCGAGGCGTGCATGAACTCGACGTCCTCGGGCAACGGCTTGCGCAGCGTCTTGGCCATCGCCTCGGCACCCCGGTCGGCCACCAACCGCCGCCGGATCTCGGCCTCGATCTCGGCCTTGAACTCGGTGATCCGGTGCTCGTACTCCTCGCGCTCGAGGCGTTCCTCGAGCGAGGTCAGCTCGCCCCCGACCTGCTCCCTGGTGGCCTCCATCAACTTCTCGAGCATGCCGTCGAGATCGAGGTTCCGCAGCGTCCGGTAGAGGTAGTAGGTACCCCCGACCGGGCGGCCCGGCTCCATCCCGGCGAAGCGCTGCACCGCCTGCTTGGCCATCGCCCGGCTGAGCGCCTGGTCGCCGTCGAGCAGGGCCCGCATCAGCATCTGGGCGATCTCCTCGGGCGTGAGGTCGTCCATCGAGCCACCGGCCTGCCCACGACCCTCGCCCTGGCGCATCTGCTCCTGCATCTCGCGCCACATGTCGTCCAGCGCGGTCTCGTCGTCGCCCTCGACGATCCGGTACTCGGTGCCGCGCAGGCTGAAGTAGACCTCGAAGACCGTCTCGAACGCCCGCCAGTGGGCGTTGTTCTTGATCAGCGTCGCGCCGAGCGCGTACTTGAACGCCTCGCGGTCCTCGATCGGGATGTGCTGGACCGCCTCCATCGCATCGAGGTTCTCGGTGAGGCTCACGGGCAGCCCCGCGTTGCGGAGCTCCACCACGAAGCCGTTCAGGAGGTCGAGCATCGGTGCGACGGGCGTCGACTCACTCGTCGACGCTCAGCTCCTTGGCGGCCTTGGCGATGTCGGTCTGGTACTTGAGCAGGATGTGGAGGGTCTCCTTCGCCGTCTGCTCGTCGATCACGTCGATGTTCAGCAGCATCAGCGTCCGCGCCCAGTCGAGGGTCTCGGACACACTCGGCGACTTCTTCAGGTCGAGCTGGCGGATCGACCGCAGGATGCGCGCCACCTGATCGGCCAGGTGGTCGGTGATGTCGGGCACCTTGGCGAGGACGATCTCCTTCTCGCGCTCCAACGTCGGGTAGTCGACGTGCAGGTAGAGGCAGCGCCGCTTGAGCGCCTCGGACAGCTCGCGGGTGTTGTTCGACGTGAGGAACACGAGCGGGATCTGCTTCGCCTCGATCGTGCCGAGCTCGGGGATCGACACCTGGTAGTCCGACAGGATCTCGAGCAACAGCGCCTCGGTCTCGACCTCGACACGGTCGACCTCGTCGATGAGGAGCACGACCGGGTCCTCGGCGCTGATCGCCTCGAGCAGCGGCCGTGTCAGCAGGAACTCGTCGGAGAAGATGTCGTCGTGGATCTCGCTCCACGAGTCGCTCTTGTTGTCGGCCTGGATGCGCAGCAGCTGCTTCTTGTAGTTCCACTCGTACAGTGCCTTGGACTCGTCGAGCCCCTCGTAGCACTGCAGGCGGATCAACCGGGCGCCCGTCATCTCGGCGATCGACTTGGCGAGCTGGGTCTTGCCCGTGCCGGCCGGCCCCTCGATCAGCACCGGCTTGCCGAGGCGATCGGCGAGGTAGGCGACACCGGCGATGCCGTCGTCGGCGAGATAGTCGACGCTGCGCAGCGCGTCGCGAACGGCCTGGACGCTCTCGAAGCGTGGCTCGGTGACGGTCTCGGTCATGGACCCGCACGCTATCGCCGTGCCTGACCGCCGGGTCAATCGAAGCACGCCGGCCCGACGACGTCGGGCTCGACCTCGCTGCCGACGGTCGATACGCCACCGAGCCGCGATGAGTTCCGATCGTGGCCGTCGTCCGATCCACCGGGACGGCCCACCGGGACGGCCCACGCGGAACAGGAGAGGAGAGATCGGACATGAAGCGACTCGGCGACGTGGAGGTGACACGGTGAGCACCCGTTCGCTGCCCGACGACGCGTTCTCCGCGGAGTTCCCGGAGGCCATGGGCCGCCCGGCGAACGCTGCGCTCGTAGCGCACGGCCTCACGACCGTTGCCCAGGTCGCACGCATGACGAAACGAGAGCTGCTCGCCATCCACGGCGTGGGCCCCAAGGCCGTCGCCGTCCTCGAGGTGGAACTCGAGCGGCGCGGCCTCCGCCTCGCCGAGTGATCGACGACCGTGCCCACCGAATCGGGACCAGCGCGACCTCGAGGCGACGCGTGTCGGGTGCCGGCACGCCACGGAACGTGACGTTGCGGTCCTGACCGTCGCAACGGCGGACGCCGGCGGACCAGGCACTAGCGTTCGCGAGCCATGGGGCCGGTCCGCGACGACGGGTGGCGACGAGCCACCGACGGCTCCCAGCGGGCCGCCCGGCGGATCCGTCGGGCGATCGAGCGCAACCGACGGCTCGATCGTGCCGCGTGGCGGCCGGTGAGCGAACACGTCGGTCGGCTGACGGACGAGATCGGCGCGGTGGCCGACGCGGGCGACACGCTCGACCGGTCCGTCGCCCTACTCGACCCCGACGTGCTGCACGCGCGACTGGCCACGTTCGAGGAGCAGGCCGCGAGCGAGCCCTCCCCCGAGCTCGAGCTCGCGATCCGAGCGGTCGAGCGCGACCTCGAACGCCGACGTGACCTGTTGTCCCGCTCCGGGCGCGCCCGCGTCCAGGTCGACCGCGCCCTCGCCCGCCTCGACGACCTCGCCCGCCGGCTCGAGGACGGGTACGGGCTCGGTGAACCCGGCAGCGCCGCGCGGGTCCTCGACGCCCACACCGCCGACCTCGCCGCGCTCCGATCGGTGCTGGAGGACGTTCCCCACCCGTGAGCGCCCTGTTCCGGTCGAACGTCACGGTCGCGACGGGCACCGCTCTGTCGCGCGTCACCGGGCTGCTCCGGATCGCGGTGTTCGTCTACGTCATCGGGCGCACCGCGCTGGCCGACGTCTACACGATCGCCAACGAGACCCCGAACATCGTGTACGAACTGCTGCTCGGCGGCGTGCTGTCGGCCACGCTCGTGCCCTTGTTCTCGGCATTCGCCGAGACCGACGACGACGATGCCACGAACGTGGTGATCACGGTCTCGGTCACGGCGATGACCGCGCTCACGGTGGCCGCCGTCGCGGCCGCACCGTTCGTCTTCGGCATCTACTCGATCACGCCGTCGGCCGACGTCGACGCCGAGGTGCTGCGCGAGGTCGGCACGATCCTCACCCGGATCTTCATGTTGCAGATCCTGTTCTACGGCCTGACGGGGCTGGCGAACGCGTTCTTGAACAGCCGCCGCCGCTTCTTCGCCGCGGCCTGGAGCCCGATCCTGCCGAACCTCATCATCAGCGCGACCCTGCTGTCGCTTCCGAACCCCGGGACCGCCGACTGGCAGCTCGAGGACGTCCTGACGAACGACCGGCTGCGCTGGACGCTCGGCCTCGGTGCGACGGCGGGCATCGCCACGATGGCGCTGGTGCTGATCCCGGCCGTGCTGCGCACCGGGTTCCGCTTCCGCCCGAACTGGAACTTCCGACACCCTGCCGTCCGGCGGCTCCTGAAGATGTCCGGCTGGACGCTGGGCTTCGTCGCGGCCAACCAGGTCGCGGTCGTCGTCGTCCGCAACCTGGCCGAGCCCGGCTCCGGCGACGCCGCGGCCTACGTGTTCGCGTTCACGTTCTTCGTCCTCCCCCATGGCCTGTTGGCCGTCTCGATCGCCACGACGTTCCAACCGGAGATGGCCCGAGCCGTCGCCCGGCGGGACCGGCTCGGCTTCATCCGCCACGCCTCGCTCGGTGCCCGGACGATTGCCATGTTGACGCTGCCGGCCGGCGTGTTGATCTTCGTCCTGCGCGACCCGATCATCGGCCTCGCCCTGCAGCGCGGCGCGTTCGACGCGGCGGCATCGCTCGCCACGGCGCGCGCGCTCGCCGGCTTCTCCCTCGGGCTGGTCGGCTTCTCGGTCTACCTGTTCGTGCTGCGCGGCTTCTACGCCCACCAGGACACGCGCACCCCGTTCGTGATCAACCTGTTCGAGAACGCCCTGAACATCGTCCTCGCCATCGTGCTGGTCGGCCGCTACGGCGTGCTCGGCCTCGGGCTCGCCTTCGCCCTGGCCTACCTCGTGTCGTCGGTGTGGGCGCTGCAGATCATGGGGTACAAGGTCCCCGGCTTCCCGGTTGGCGAGGTACTCACCAGCCTCGGGCGGATGATCGTCGCGGCGGTGCTGATGGGCGAGGTGGTGTGGGTCGTCACGCGCGGGATCGGCGGTACCACCGGCGTGGACGCACTGGCCCGCCTCGTCGTCGGCTCGGTGGTCGGTCTGGTGGTGTACGTCGGCCTGCTCGCGGTGCAACGAGCGCCCGAGCTCGACGCACTGCGCCGTCAACTGCGGCGCAGCGGTCCGCCACCACCCGCGGCATCCTCGGAGGGTGTGCTGTAGGGTCCGCGCGATGCGGATGCCGACGCGTCGCGATGCGAGGCGGGCACTGGCGCCGGCCGTGAGGTTCGTTCGGCATCCGGTCCGGTACGTCCGCCGTCGGCGCGCCGACCCCGTCGCCGAGTTGACGATCGCGCTCGACGAGGCCGGTGAGCAGCACCGCCGACTCGCCGACCAGGCCCGCAGTGCCGTCGCCAGCCAGAAACAGGCCGAGATCCGGCTCAACGGCAAGCTCGCCGAGCTCGCCCGCACGACCGCCAACGCCCGGCGCGCCCTCGTCCTCGCCGACCGCTCGACGACATCGGGCGACACCCGGACCGCCACCCGCTACCACCGCGCCGCCGAGGCGATCGCCCCGCAACTCGTGCGGCTCGACACCGACATCGAGAGCCTCACCGAGATGGTGATCGCGACGACCCGCGCGGTCGACCAGGCCAAGGCGGCGATGGCCGAGGACGCCGCCGCGCTGCGCGACCGGATCGTCCGTGCCGCCCGGCTCGTCGAGCAGGAGGACCAAGCGGCGATGGCCACCCGGATCGACGAGGTGCTGTCGCAGCTCGACGCCACGGTCGGCGACGACGTGTCGACGACCGACGAGACCGAACGGCGCGTCCGGCTCCGCCACGCCCGGGCCCGCGCGGCGATCGAACCGAGCGGACGTCCCGTCGAGACCCGCGACCTCGAGGTGGAGGCGGCCGCGGCGGAGCGGCGCGCCGCCGAGCGTCTGATCGAGTTGCGCGACGAGCTCGGCCTCAGCCCGGGAGCAGCACCAGATCGTCGCGGTGGATGACCTCGTGGACGGTGCCGACCGGTAGATCCCGGGTGTGTCGGCCGGCCACCAGGCGTAGCTGATCCGAGTCGATGAACACCATGCCGCGAGCGAACACCTCGCCGGTCGGATCGGTCACGTCGACCGTGTCGCCCTCGTCGAAGTTGCCGACGACGTCGACGACACCCGCCGGGAGCAGGCTGGTCGGACGGTCGACGAGCGCCCGCCGGGCACCCGCGTCCACGACGACCGAGCCCGCGACGTGGGCGGCGAACGCGATCCACAGCTTGCGGGCCGTGAGCCGACGGCGGTGCGGTTCGAAGCTGGTGCCGACCACCTCGCCGCGCACCGCCCCGAGCAGGACGTCGTCGCGTGACGCCCGGGCGATCACGGTCCGCACCCCGGACCACGACGCGATGCGGGCGGCCGCAAGCTTGCTCGCCATCCCACCGCTCCCCCGCCCGCTGCCGCCGGTGCCGGCCCGGATCGCCAGGAGCGGGTCGTCGGCCGCGACCCCGGTGATGAGCGTGGCCGTCGAGTCGGTCCGCGGGTCGGCGGTGAACAGGCCGTCGAGATCGGTCAGCAGCACGAGCAGGTCGGCACCGACGTTGTGGGCGACGAGCGCCGCCAGCCGGTCGTTGTCGCCGTAGCGCAGCTCGTCGCTCGCGATCGCGTCGTTCTCGTTGATGACCGGCACGCAGCCGAGTGCGAGCAGCCGCATGAGGGTCTGCCGGGCGTGGAGGTACTGGCGTCGGTCGACGAAGTCGTTCGGGTCGAGCAGCGCCTGCGCGGCGACCACACCGTGGCGATCGAGCTCGGCGTTGTACACCTCCATCAGCCGGCTCTGCCCGGCCGCCGAGAGCGCCTGCAACGTCGGCGTGTCGGTCGGCCTCGTCGTGAACCCGAGCGCTGCCACCCCGGCAGCGACCGCGCCGGACGTCACGACGAGGATCTCGTGGCCCTCACGGCGCACCGAGGCGACCTCCTCGCAGAGCTTGGCGATGGCGGTCCGGTCGATGACCCCGTGGTCGTCGGTCAGCGACGACGTGCCGATCTTGGCGACGATGCGCACGGCGCTCACATCCCCGGCTGGTACTCGAAGCTGAACTCGCCGATCCAGACCACGTCGCCCTCCCGGGCGCCGGCCCGCGTGAGCATCTTGTGGACGCCGAGACGTTCGAGGCGGTGGTCGATGTACGCGAGTGCGTCGGGCGTGGACACGTCGTTGAGCGCGACCACACGCTCGACGTCGCGCCCCACGAGGCGGAACTCGCCCTCGCCGAGCCGCTCGACCGTCGCGCCGCTCACCTCCGGCCGGAGCACGACCACCCCCTCGCCCTCCGGTGCGTCGCGTCGGGCCTCGTGGACGAGCGCGGCCAGCCGGCCGATCAGCTCGGGAACACCCTGTCGGGTGACCGCCGAGATGACCGGGTGCTCGAACCCCAGCTCGGCGAGGTCGGCGGGTTGCACCACATCGGCCTTCGTGCCGATCACGACGCGCGGTCGCTCGAGCAGATCGGGCTGGTACTGGCCGAGCTCGCGGAGCAGCACCTCCTCCTGCTCCGCCGGGCTGACACCGTCCATCGGGGCGAGATCGATCAGGAGGCACAGCACGCGTGCCCGCTCGACGTGCCGGAGGAACTGGTGCCCGAGGCCGCGACCCTCGCTCGCGCCTTCGATCAGACCGGGGATGTCGGCCATCACGAACTCGGTCTCGTCGTCCACCCGCACCACGCCGAGGTTCGGGACGAGGGTCGTGAACGGGTAGTCGGCGATCTTCGGCTTGGCGGCCGACACGACGCTGATCAGGGTGCTCTTGCCGACGTTGGGGAACCCGACCAGCGCGACGTCGGCCATCAGCCGGATCTCGAGCTTCAGCCAGCGCTCCTCGCCGTGCTCACCCTGCTCGGCGAACGAGGGGGCCCGTCGGCGGTTCGACAAGAACCGGGCGTTGCCGCGACCACCACGGCCGCCGGCGGCGGCCAGCCACCGGTCGCCGTGGCGGTTGAGCTCGGCGAGCACCTCGTCGGTGTAGAGGTCGCGCACGATCGTCCCCTCGGGCACCTTCACCTCGATCGAGGCACCCCGCTTGCCGTGGAGGTCCTTCCCCTTGCCGTGGACGCCGTCCTCGGCGCGCCGGTGCGGGTGGTCGCGGAAGGCGAGCAGCGAGGCCACGTTGTGGTCGGCGACCAGCCACACGTCGCCACCCTTCCCGCCGTCGCCGCCGTTCGGTCCGCCCATCACGACCGGACCCTCGCGGCGGAACGAGACACAACCCGCGCCACCGTCGCCGCCGCGCACGTTCAGTTGGCTCTCGTCGACGAACTGCGACATCGCCCTCACGCTACCGTTGGGCCCATGCCCCCCTCCGACAGCGTTCCCGCCGGGACCAGCGGAGTCGAACGGCCGGATGCTGCGCTGAGCGAACGCGCCGAGCAGTGGGCGGCCACGATGCGCGGTCACACCCACGGCGATCTGCTGCTCGCCCACGAGGACTCCTGGGCCGGGCCGGGCACCACCGACACCGTCGACCGACGCGCCCGCGAGGAGGCCGAGGACGCCCACCTCGCGCCCCTCGCCACCCGGGCGTCGGGGGCCGGGAACCGTCCGATCGACGAGGAACCGGACCCGTTCCGGACCTGCTTCGAGCGCGACCGCGACCGCATCCTGCACGCCAGCTCGTTCCGGCGCCTGGCCGGGAAGACACAGGTGTTCGTGTTCCCCGACGACCATCAGCGGACCCGACTCACGCACGCGCTCGAGGTCGCCCAGGTGGCCCGCTCGGTCGCCCAGGCGCTCGGGCTCAACGTGACGCTGACCGAGGCGATCGCGGTCGGCCACGACTGTGGTCACGGCCCGGGTGGGCACGCCAGCGAGGACGCCCTGTCGATCTACGTCGACGGCGGGTTCGACCACGCCGTCTGGGGGGCCGACGTCACCCTCACGCCGCTGAACCTGTGCGTCGAGACGCTCGATGGCGTCCGGAACCACTCGTGGAGCCGACCCGCGCCGGCGACCCCCGAGGGTGAGGTCGTGTCGTGGGCGGACCGGATCGCGTACGTGTGCCACGACTTCGAGGACGCGGTCGCGGCCGGAATCGTGTCGGTCGACATGTTGCCGCGCGTGGTCGTCGACCGGTGCGGTGCGACCCGTTCCCAACAGCTCGGCACGTTCGTACGGGCGATGGTGCAGGCCACCGCGGAGTCGGGCCGGATCGGCATGACCCGCCCGATCGCCGAGGCACTCGCCGCGTTCCGCCGGTTCAACTACGAGCACGTCTACCTCCGACCGGCCAGCCGGGCCCAGGCCGACGCCGTGATCGCCGTGCTGCGGGCCCTCGTCGAGCACATGGCCGACCGACCGAACCTGCTGCCCGACGCGCACGGCCTCGACGCCGGGAGCGACGCCGCCCTGCACCTCGCCGTCGCCCACGTGGCGGGGATGACCGACCGGTACGCATGTCGCCAGGCGATGGCCCTGCTCGGCTGGCCCCGCGACCGCCTCCCCGCCGGCATCGACGTCTGAACCGTCCGCGCCGATCGGCCGGAACCCGTCGATCCCCGCGGACGGTTCGGGGGACGGGTTCCGGCGGCGGTCGATCGGTGGGCACACGAGGGGCATGCGAACCCTTGCTCACCACCCGCTGCTCCCACCCCGGGTCGTCCCGGCCGTCCTCGTCGCCTTCGCCGTCGGGCTGCTCGGCGCGCTGACGGCGGCGACCCCTGGCCAGCGGGCCGAGGCGGCGACGGTGACCGCCGCGTACACCGCGGGACACCGCGAGGTGCGCCTCAACGGGTACGGCGCCGCCGGGCTCGGGACGTTCACGCTGCGCTTCGACGCCGGCGACCCGCACACCGGCGAACGGCTGGCGCTGTGCATCGAGGCCCACACGTCACACTCGACGGTGGCCGGTGCGTACCGGCTCGTCCCCAACCGTGTCCACTCGCCCCAGCTCGACTACCTGTTGTGGAAGTACGGAGCGCCCGGCACCGCCGAGCACGTCGCGATCGGCGAGGACCACGACACCGCGACGGCGCTCGCCGCGCTGGCCTGGTTCTACGCCGGCGCCCAACGGCGGGGTGGCGGAGCCGTGTGGGCCGATCCCACCGACGGCGGGTCGCCGGTGACCCCGGTGACGCCCCACCCCTGGTCGGCGCTGCCGAGCTCCTCGGGCTCGTCACCCATCGGGCTTCGGGCGGCCGGGATCCACCTCGCCGCCTCGGAGCGACGCGTGCACGAGTTGTACCTCGAGGCCGAGGCACGCCGGGGGCCGTGGACGATGTCGCCCATCGAGCGGCACGACAGCCGTGCATCGGTGACCGTGCGCGGGCCGGCCGGGCCGATCACGGGTGTCGGCGGTGTGCGCTTCGTCGTTCGCGACCATCGGGGCGTGGTCACCGTCAACCGTGTCGTCACGACGGACGCGACGGGGATCGCGACGGTGGATCTCGACGACCTCGTCGACGGCGGGACCATCGAGGCCTCGATGTTCGCTCCCGGGGTGCACCAGGAGTGGGACGGCGACGGCGACGTCCAGCGGCTCAGCACGGCGACCAACGTGCGGCTCGAACGTCGGCTCGACATCGATCCGGTGCCACGGTACGTCGAGGTGGTCAAACGGTCCAGCGATCCCGCGTTCTCACCGTCGGGCGGTCGCTTCGCACTGCTCGACGGCCGCGGCCGGACCGTCTCCACGGTCACGACCGACGAGGGCGGTGGCGCCCGGTTCGACCCGATCGACCTGCGCGCCCACCCCGGGCCACATCGCGTCCGCGAGCTCGACGCGCCGGACGGGCTCGTCGCACTCGATCGCGACGTCACCGTCGACGAGCCGCTCTCGACCGACCGGGCCCGCCCGACGACGGTCGAGGTGACCAACGACCCCGAGCGATTCGACCTCCGCGTGCGCAAGGTGCTCGACGACGATCGGCTCGGTCCGGCCGACCGCTCCGGCTTCGGGTTCGAGGTGATCCGGAGCGACGGTCGCTCGTTCGGGACCGTCACGACCCGGGCCGACGGGCGGACGCCGCGGCTCGCCGTCACCCGCGGGCGCTTCGACGTCTGCGAGCGGAGCCTGCCGCCGTGGGCCGAGGTGCTCACCGACGGCGGTTGCGTGACCGTCGAGATCGGACCGGGCGCACCCGCCGTCACCGACGTGCAGTACGCCAACCTCGCGCCCACTCCGACCCTCTCGACCCGGGTCCGCGTCGACGGGACGGGCCACCAGCGCCTCTCGCGCGACGGTGGCGCACTCGTCGACGTCGTCAGCCACACCGGGCTGGTCCCGGGTACCCGTTACCGGCTGCACGGCGAGATCCTCGCGATCACGCCGGACGGTGCCGTGCCGACCGGGCTGCGCGCCCGACTCGACGTCGAACCCGAGCGCGCCGACGGGCACGTCGAGATGACCCTCGAGATCCCCGACCCCGCGGCGAGCGGTCTCGACGTCGGTGTCGTGGTGCAACGGATGTACCTGGCCGACGAGCTGGACGCGGATCTCGACGAGGATCCGCGCGTCGATCCCGTCGCCGTCCACGACGACCCCGGCACGCGGTCCCAGACGTTCTGGGTCCCGGCCCTCGACACCGCGGCCCGCCTCGACGACGACGGTCTCGTCGATCAGGCTCGGTACCGCGGGATGCCACCGGGCAACTACACCGCGACGGTCGTGTGGTTCGAGCGGCATCCCGACGGGACGTGCCGGGAGACCGGGCTCACCGCAACCGCGTTCTTCGAGGTCCACGACCTCGCCGACCACCAGGGCACGGTCGACATCGGGCCGGTCGACATCGGACCCGACACACCGATCGGCGACGAGTACGCCGGTCGGACGCTCGTCGCGTTCCAGACCATCGACCTGGAGACCGACGACGGCCCCGAACGCGTCGTCGAACACACCGATTGTGACGCCGACGAGCAGACGGTCACACTCGATCCGATCCGCGACGAGGCGATCCGCGACGAGACGATCGAGCCGCCACCGTCGGCCCCGGAGGCTGCTGCGCCGACCAGCACGACCAGCACGACCAGCACGACGACGGCCCCGCCGACGACGCCCCCCACACCACGGGACGACCCGGTACCCACGGTGTCGTCGCCGGGGCCACCCGCGACGCTGCCGGCGACCGGCTCAGGTGGCCTGCAGAGTCACGCCGGGCTGGCGCTGATGGCCCTCGGGGCCGGGGGCCTGGTGCTGGTGACCGCGGCGCACGGACGCCGGCGCCCGGTCCGGTGACGCGCGGTGTTCAGCCGGCGGGGACGACGTCGACGACCTTGCGGCCCTTGCGCTCGCCGAACTTCACCGAACCGTCGACGAGCGAGAACAGCGTGTCGTCGCCACCCTTGCCGACGTTCTTGCCGGGGTGGATGCGCGTGCCGCGCTGGCGGATGATGATCGTGCCGGCGTGGATCTGCGTGCCGTCGAACACCTTCACGCCCAGACGCTGGGCGTTGGAGTCGCGGCCGTTGCGGGTCGACCCGCCACCTTTGGTCTTCGACATGGGACGTACTCTCCGGTCGTGGAACGGTCGGGGGAGCCCGGTGGGCTCAGCCGGTCGCGATCTGGGTGATCTCGACCACGCTGTAGGACTGGCGGTGCCCGAAGCGACGACGGGTCCGGTTCTTCTTCTTGTAGGTGAACCCGTTGATCTTCGGCCCCTTCGTGGTGCCGACGATCGTCCCGGTGACGGACACGCCCGAGAGCTGATCGGGGGCCGACAGCACGGTGTCACCGTCGACCACGAGCACGGGGGTCAGCGAGACCTCCGTGCCCTCGTCACCCTCGAGCAGCTCGAGCGTGACCTGTTGGCCCTCGGTGACCTTCTCCTGCTTGCCGCCAGAGGCGATGACTGCGTACATAGCTCGTGCAACGCTACCGCTCCCCCACGGCGAGTCCAACCGCGCGCGGAACGAACGCCGGCGCCATCCGCCG
>SKSP01000024.1 GCA_007122945.1 Ilumatobacteraceae bacterium
CGTCCAGCAGTACGGCGCGACGTGCTCGTGCGGTGCCGGTGTGCCGACACGATGCGACGCTCGAGACACCACCGGCCGGTCACCTCGCGCTCATCTCCTGCTGGGCCGGCATCGTCGGATGCTGACCGTCGCTCACTCCTCCAGCCTGACGACACATCAGGTCAGTGCCCGGAGGCGACGGTTCCTCTCCCGTGCGACCCTGCTCTGTTCCAGGTGACCAACGCCCCTGGCCGGGTACCCGGGTGGTTCACCATGGTGACAGCCATGGTGGTGTTCGGTGCAACGACCTCGGGTCCGGCCACCGACGCCGCGAATGCAGCGGCTCGCGCGGTGGACGCGGTCAAGGTGTACGGCTCGGGGGCGACCGAGGTCCGGGCCCTCGATGGGATCACGGCGACGTTCCCGGCCGGGCGCTTCACGGGCATCATGGGCCCGTCCGGGTCGGGGAAGTCCACATTGATGCACTGTGTGGCCGGGCTCGACTCGCTCACGTCGGGTCGGGTCGAGATCGACGGCGTCGACCTGACCTCGCTGAAGGACAAGACCCTCACCCGGCTGCGACGGGACCGGGTGGGTTTCGTGTTCCAGACGTTCAACCTGGTGCCGTCGCTGACCGCGGCGGAGAACATCCGCCTGCCCATGGACCTCGCCGGCCGCCGCCCGGACCATGCCTGGTTGGACGAGGTCATCGACACCGTCGGGCTCCGGGACCGCTTGTCCCACCGGCCCAGCGAGCTGTCGGGCGGTCAGCAGCAGCGGGTGGCGGTGGCACGGGCGTTGTCCGGCCGGCCGACGATCATCTTCGCGGACGAACCCACCGGCAACCTGGACTCGCGCTCGGGGTCGGAGATGCTCGAGTTCATGCGCCGTGCGGTCGACGACCTCGGTCAGACCATCGTGATGGTGACGCACGACCCGGTGGCGGCCTCGTACTCCGACCACATCTTGTTCCTCGCGGACGGTCGCATCGTCGACGAGATGGCCCAGCCGACCGCGACGTCGGTCATCGACCGCATGAAGCTGTTCGAGGGCTGAGCCGTGCTGCGCCTGACACTGCGTTCGTTGTGGTCGCACAAGCGGCGGTTGATCTCGACGTCGCTGGCGGTGCTGCTCGGGGTGGCGTTCATGGCGGGGACGCTGGTGATGTCCGACACCGTCAACCGGGTCTTCCGCGACCTGTTCGCGGATGCCTACGAACACGTCGACGCGCAGGTCCGCGGCACCGAGCTGTTCGCGTCCGAGATCGGGCCGACGCACCGGAACCCGCTCGACGAGTCGCTGTTGGAGGAGGTCCGCGCCGTCGAGGGTGTCGTGGGTGCCCAGCCGTGGGTGATGACGATGCTGGCCACGCTCCTCGACGCAGAGGGTGGCCAGGCCGGCGGTCTGGTGGGGGCGATCTTCGAGTCCTGGGTCGACCACGACGAGGTCGATACCGGGTACCGGATGGCCGAGGGTCGGCCTCCGGAGGCCGACGACGAGGTCGCTCTCAATGTGGCTGCGGCCGTCGATGCCGGTTACGAGTTGGGCGACGAGGTCACGATCCTGCTCCCCGAGGGACGCAGTACCTATCGGCTGGTCGGCACCTTTCGGTTCTTCGACGCCGACAGCATCGCCGGGCTGGTGGCCATCCAGGTGACGCTGACCGAGGCGCAGCGGGTCACCGACCGCCCGGGCGAGCTCGACGGGATCTTCGTCACCGCTGCCGAGGGGGTGAGCCGCGCGGAGTTGGTCGAGCGGATCGCCCCGATCCTTCCCGACGACGCGGAGGTTCTCACCGGCGATCAGGTCGCCGCCGGGGAGGCCGACGACATCGGTGAGGGGTTCGGGTTCATCTCCCAGATCCTGCTGGTGTTCGCCGGGATCGCGCTGTTCGTCGGTTCGTTCATCATCTACAACACCTTCAGCATCCTCGTCGCCCAACGCACGCGGGAGCTGGCGCTGCTTCGGGCCCTGGGTGCGAGCCGCATCCAACTGTTGGGTTCGGTGATGTTGGAGGCGTCGGTGGTGGGTGTCGTGGCTGCGGCGGCGGGTATCGGCGTGGGCATGCTGCTCGCCGCCGGTGCGATGGCCTTGCTGGACGCGGTGGGCTTCGACCTTCCCTCGGCGGGGCTGCTGCTCAGCGGTGGCACCGTGATCGCGGCGCTGGTGGTCGGGTTGGTGGTGACGTTGTTGTCGGCGGTCGGCCCGGCGGTGCGGGCGACCCGGGTGGCGCCGCTGGCGGCCATGCGTGAAGCGGCGGTCGACCGCTCGGGCGCCTCGCGGGGTCGCACCATCGCCGGCGCGGTGGTGCTGGCGGTCAGTGTGGCTCTCGTCGTGCCGGCGCTCGTGTCCGACGCCACCGACGCGGTGCCCCAGGTCGGCCTGGGTGCCGCGCTCGGTCTGATCGGCCTGCTGGTCATCGGTCCGGTGCTGGCCCGGCCGCTCGCGCTGGTGATCGGGGTGTGGTTGCCCCGGGCTCGGGGCGTGACCGGGCGGCTGGCCCGGGAGAACGCGGTGCGCAACCCGAAGCGCACCGCGTCCACGTCGGCCGCGCTCATGATCGGCGTGGCCCTGGTGGCGTTCATCACCGTGGTGGCGGCGTCGGCGCGGACCTCGATCTCCGCGCAGGTCGAGGAGGGCTTCCGAGCCGACTTCATGGTCCAGAGCACCGGGTTCACGTTCACCCGCGTGAGTCCGGCGATGGCCGACGAGCTGCGCGCGGTGGACGGCGTGGCGCTGGTGTCGTCGATGCGCGCCGGGGAGGCACAGTTGCGCTTCCCCGACGGGGACACCACCGGGACGTTCATCGCGGCCGTGGACCCCGTCACCTTCGGCCAGGTGTACGAGTTCCGGATGGACGACGGCGAGCTGGCCGATCTCAGCGCCGGGGGGATCGCGGTGGACCGTCAGGCCGCCGACGGTCGGGGCCTCGAGCTCGGCGACCCGGTCGAGGTCACGATGCCGGGCGGTTCGTCGGTCGAGCTGACCGTCGAGCTGCTCACCGACGATCCGAGCACCGGTGATTGGACGATGACCCTCGAGGCCTACCAGCAGGTCAGCCCCGAACAGGTCGACAACCTGGTCGGGGTGGTGCTCGCGGCCGGGATCGACGCCACCACCGTCCGCGGCGACCTCCAGGCGGTGGTCGACCGCTACCCCGGCATGACCCTGCAGGACCAGGACGACTTCGTCAGCAGCATCGCCGACCAGGTCACCGCCCTGCTCAACATCGTCTACGGCCTGCTGGCCATCTCGATCGTCATCGCGACGATCGGGATCGCCAACACCATCTCGCTGTCGGTGCACGAACGGACCCGCGAGCTCGGGCTGCTGCGAGCCGTGGGCATGACCCGGGGGCAGCTGCGCGCGACCATCCGCTGGGAGGCGGTCCTGGTGGCGCTCATGGGCACCGGCTTGGGCCTGGCACTCGGGATCGGCTTCTCGTTCGTGATGACCCGAGCGCTCTCCGGCCAAGGCCTCGACACCTTCACCTTGCCGATCGGGCAGCTCGCGGTGCTGGTCGCCCTCGGCGCGGTCGTCGGTGTCATCGCCGCGCTCCGCCCGGCCTACCGGGCCGGCCGCATCGACGTGCTGAAGGCCATCGCCACCGAATGACCGGCCGGACACGTGACGGGCCAGGCTGGCCGATCCCATCGGTTCGGTCCCGGCGGGCCGTCGAGGTGTGATCGGGTCGTTCGCCTCTGGGCGGTCCGGTGCCATGTGTGTGAGGGTGATGGCGTGCCGACCGCTCTCGTGATCGTGATCGCGGTCGTCGCCGTGCTCCTCGTCGCGACGCTGGTCGACGTCGCGCGCAGCGAGGTGCAGCATCTGCCGCGATGGGTGTGGGCGCTGATCGTGGTGTTCGTGTCGTTCCCGCTCGGCGCGATCGTGTACTTCGTCGTCGGTCGGGCGCCACGTGACACCGCGGGGGCGGACGTTGCGACGGCCACGGCGGCCGGCTCGGCGACGGACCGCGAACCGACCGTGGCGGTGGAGGCCGCCCGTTCGGTGTCCGTTCCGTCGACCGGGCCCCCGGCGGTCTGGCCCGGTCCGGTTCCTGTGGTGGTCGAGACCCGAGGGTTGTCGAAGATCTATGGCGACACCGCTGCGCTCGACGACGTCGACCTGGTGGTCCCGCGGGGTTCGACGTACGGGTTGATCGGTCCGAACGGGTCGGGCAAGACGACGATGCTGTCGATCCTCGCGGGTCTCCGTCGGCCGACTGCGGGGGCGGTCGACCTCGCGGTCGAGCGTCGGCGCATGGGGTTGTTGGTGGACACCCCGCTGTTCGAGCCGTGGTTGTCGGCGCGCGAGGTGGTCGACCTGGCGCGCCACCTGACCGCCCCGGACGTCGCGGTCGAGCGGGTGACCGAGGTGTTGGTCGACGTCGGGCTCGCCGACGCCGTCGACCGGCGGACGGGTGGGTTCTCGCGCGGGATGTTGCAGCGGCTGGGGTTGGCCGCCTGCCTGGTGGGCGACCCGGAGGTGCTCGTGCTCGACGAGCCGTCGTCCGCGCTCGACCCGTCCGGTCGGCGCGAGGTGCTCGACATCGTCGGCCGGTTGGCGCACACCAAGACGGTGTTGTTGTCGACCCACATCCTCGCCGACGTGCAGCAGGTGTGCGACACCGTCGGGGTGATCGACCACGGACGCCTGCTCTACCAGGGGCCGATCGCGGAGCTGTTGGCGCGGACGTCGAGCGCGTTCGTGCTCCACGTCCGCCAGCCGCCACCGGAACTGGAATCGGTGTTCGCCGCACGACCATGGGTCGACGAGATGCGCGAGGTCGCCCCGGGGCGGTTCCGCCTCGTCGTCTCCGACGCCGCGGCCGCGGAGTCCGAGGTGCCCGGGCTGCTCGCCGCGCACCGGGTCGCGCTCGTGTCGTTCAACCCGGCCACCGATCTCGAATCGGCGTTCTTGGAGCTGACCACATGACGCTGCTGCGCCTGGAGATCCTGCGTGTCGTGCGCACCCGCCGTTGGATGCTGGTGGTCGGGGTGTACGCGTTCTTCGGTCTCGCGGGACCTCTCCTGGCGCGCTACGTGAACGAGATCCTGGAGCGCTTCGGCGGCGACGAGATCATCGTGACGGGCCACGACCCGCAACCGATCGACGGGATCGTCCAGTTCGTGAGCAACGCGAGCCAACTCGGGATCCTGGCGGTGATCGTCGTTGCGGCCGGCTCGTTGGCGATCGACGCCCGGCCCGAGATCGCCGCGTTCTTGCGCACCCGCGTCGCCCACTCGCGCGCCTTGCTGTTCCCCCGCCTCGTCGTGGTCGGCGTCACCGCCGTGATCGCGCTGCTCGTCGGCACCGCGGTCGCGTGGGCGATGACGGCATCGCTGCTCGGCGCGCTACCCGTCGGTGCGATGGTGCTCGGCACGCTGCTGGGAGGGCTGTACCTCGTCGTGGTCGTCGCCATCGTCGCGGCCACCGCCACGTTCGCCCGCAGCGTCGTCGGGACCGTGTTCGCCAGCCTCGCCGTGGTGATCGTGATGCCGATCGTCGCGCTCGCCCCGGCGGTCGCACCCTGGCTCCCGAGCGAGCTGCTCGCTGCGATCGCCGGCCTCGTCGACGGCGACCCCGTCTCGACGTACGCACGAGCCACGATCACCTCGATCCTCGCCGTCGCCGCCCTCGTCGCCGTCGCCGTCCGACGCAGCGAACACCGCGAGCTGTGACCCGCCGGTCGTCGAGTCTCAGCCCTCGACGGCCGACCACCAGGGGTGGGGGCGCAGATCGGCCAGCGTGGCGTACTCGACGCCGCCGTCGCCCAGCGCCACCGCGATGAGCACGTCGCCGCCGAACACGGCGAGACGCTCCTGGCACACCCCGCACGCGGGGAGGACCGTTGCGCCCTGGTCGGACGTCCACCGCACGCACACGCTCGCCCGGATCGGATCCCGGGTCCGGTGGGCGTCGCAGATCGGGCCCGTCTCGGCGCACAGGCAGGCGCTGTCGACCATCGCCTCGACCCACACGCCGACGAGCACCGCCCCCGAGCGGGTGAGCGCCGCCGCGGCGACCCCCTCCCCGTCTTCGCCGACGCCGACAGAGTGCTCGGCCTCGGCGGCGGCGAGCTCCGATGCCGTCCGGAACAGGGCGTCCAGCGCCGGCTCGGAGGGCTCGGAGGTCACGGACCGGAACCTACTGCAACCGGGTGTTCGGCCGCACCAGCTCGCGGTCGACCTTGCGGGCGAGCATGCCCGTGACACGCAGCGCCAACCACGGCGAGACGCGGTGGAGGTACCACAGCGTCGCCGCGCTCGGCGGGGCGACGATCACGGCCCGGTTGCGGCGGACACCGTCGAGCGCCCGGCGGGCGACTCGTTCCGCGGGCACCGGCTTCTGGCGGACGACGGCGAGGTACTCCCGCGCCGTCACCGGAGCCGCCGCCGTCGGCGGGAGGCCGGGTTCGGGTGGTCGATCCAGGATCGGGGTCTCGACCGCGCCCGGGCACAGGACCGAGACCCGGACGCCGTGCAGCGCGGCCTCCGGTCGCAGACCCAACGAGAGCCCGACGACGGCGTGCTTCGTCGCGGCGTACGCCGTCACGAACGGCGGTGCGACCAGCCCGGCACCGCTCGCCGTGTTGACGATGTGCCCGTGGCCCTGCTCGATCATCAACGGGTAGGCGGCGAGCACACCGTTGACGACGCCGCGCAGGTTGACGTCGATGACGCGGTCCCAGTGCTCGCCGGTCAGCTCGTGCGTGGGGCCGCCCGCCGAGATCCCGGCGTTGTTGAACAGCAGGTCCACGGCACCCGAGCGGTCGATCGTGTCGACCACCACCGCCCGGACGGCGTCCTCGTCGCGGACGTCGAGCTCGACGCCACGCACGGAACCCTTCCGTGAGCGGTCGAGCTCGGCGGCGCGCTCGGCCGCGGCGTCACCGTCCCGGTCGGCGAGCACGACGGTCGCCCCGCGTGCGGCGAGCTCGGCGCCGAATGCGAACCCGATGCCGGACGCGCCACCCGTGACGATCGCCGTCTCGCCGTCGAACCGGGTGTGGGCCATCGGCGTCAGCCCGACCCCGGAACGACGAGGCCGGTCTCGTACGCGAGGGCGACGGCCTGGGCGCGGCTGGAGAGGTTCAACTTCGACAGGACCCGCCCGACGTGGGTCTTGACCGTCGCCTCGCCGACGAACAGGTCGGCGGCGATCTCGGCGTTCGAGCGGCCGCGGGCGATGAGCACCATGACCTCACGTTCACGCTCGGTCAGCAGGTCCAGCTGCTCGGCGACGGCGGTGCCGTTCGTCGGGCCACCGCGGGCGAAGTCGGCGATCAGGCGGCGTGTCACGCTGGGGGCGATCAGTGCGTCGCCGGCGGCGACGACCTTGACGGCGTCGATCAACTGGACCGGTGGGGTGTCCTTCAGCAGGAACCCCGACGCGCCGGCGCGGAGCGCGTCGTACACGTACTCGTCGAGGTCGAACGTGGTGAGGACGAGCACGGCCGGGGCGTCGGGGCCGGCCGTCAGCTGGCGGGTGGCCGCGATGCCGTCCATGTTCGGCATGCGGATGTCCATCAGGACGACATCGGGTCGCGCCGCCTCGGCGAGATCGACCGCCTCGCGGCCGTCGGCCGCCTCGCCGACCACGGTGAGCTGGTCGTCGGAGTCGAGCAGCGAGCAGAAGCCGGCGCGCACGAGCGCCTGGTCGTCCACCACCATGACGCGGATGCGTCCGGCGGGTGCTTCGTGCTGACCGCTCACGTCCCCTCCCGGACCGGCAGTGTCGCATGGACGCGGAACCCACCGCCAGGCCGGGGGCCCGCGGTGAGCTCGCCGCCCATCACGGTGGCGCGCTCGCGCATCCCGACCAGGCCGAACCCGCCGCGTTCGCCCGCCAACGTCGACATGCCCCGCCCGTCGTCGTCGACGGTGATCGACAGGTGGTCGGCGTCGCGACGGAGCGCCACGGTGACGCGCGCGGGTCCGGCGTGCTTGCGGGCGTTGGTCAGCGCTTCCTGCACGATCCGGTACGCGGAGAGCGCGACCCCCGACGGGAGATCGTGCATCGCGTCGTCGGGCTCGACGATCAGCTCGACGTCGAGCCCGGCGCCGACGGCGTCACCCACGAGGGCGTCGATGTCCGACGGACCGGGCTGGGGGCCGAGCGCCGCCGTGGCCGGTTCGCCGTCGGTGGGCTGCCGCAGCACGCCGAGCATGCGTCGCATCTCGGTGAGCGCTTGGCGGCTGGTCGTCTCGATGGTGGCGAGGGCGTCCTTCGCCTTGGCCGGGTCGCGGTCGATCAGGTGGTGGCCCATCCCGGCCTGGACGGCGACGATGCTCATCGAGTGCGCCACCAGGTCGTGCAGCTCACGGGCGATGCGGGCGCGTTCGTCGAGCACGGTCTGCTGGGCGATCCGCTCCTGTTCGCTCGCGACGGCGGCCAGTCGGGCGGCCTGCTCGTCGGCGACGCGGACGCGGTTGCGGGTGCCGTCGCCGAGTGCGACGGCGGTCGCGAGGGCGAGCAGGTCGAACGCGTTGTCGGCGGCGTTGGGGTCCCACGAGGCGATCCGGTACGAGAGGAACAGGGCGACCACCGTCACGACCGCGGCGACGATCCCGGCTCGGAGACCGCGGTGCGCACTCACCGAGTAGACGGCGACGAGGATCGCGTAGCCGACGAAGATCCCGGCGTAGTCGACGGCGGCGAACGCCATGAGTGCGACGAGCGTGCAGGCGAGCGACACGTGCGGCAGCCGTCGCCGCACGATGAGCGGCACGGTGGCGAGGACGATCAGGGCGTACGCGCCGGCGTCGATCGGTCGGGCCACCTCGCCGGCCGGGAGCCGGTCCGGTCCGGTCGTGGCGAGCGCGATGAACTGCACGAGCAGCACCACCGCCACGATCCCCCCGTCCTGCACGAGGACGGGGAGACCGCGGAGGCGGGCCAACAGGCGGGACGGAGGTCGCACCTCCGCAGGGTGGGCCACGGTCACGATGCCGACATTACGGCGGCTCACGACCGCAGCGCCTCGAGCACGTCGAGCCGGGCCGCCCGACGGGCCGGGAGGACCGCCGCGCCCACACCGGTCGCCACCGCGATCGCGACGACGATCGCGAGCGGGACGGTCGGCACGACGAGCCGGGTGATCCCCTCGGTCTCGAGGGCCCGCACCACCGCCCAGCCGAAGCCGGCGCCGATCACGAGGCCGAGGGCGGTCCCGAACCCGGCGATCATGACCGACTCCCACCGGACCGCGGCGCGGACCTGGGCGCGGGTGGCGCCGATCGCGCGGAGTACCCCGATCTCGCGGGTGCGTTCCATGATCGACAGCGCCAGGGTGTTGGCGATGCCGAGCGTGGCGATCAGCACGGCGAACGCGAGCAGGGCGTAGACCACACCGAGCAGCGGGTCGACGAGGCCGGCCCGGTCCTCGGCGAACGCCGCCCGGTCGTACACCGCGGCGTTGGGGAGTCGCTCGGCGACCGATGCCACGGCGGCGAGCACGGTGTCCCGGTCGACGCCGTCGGCGGCCGCGACGAACACCTGGATGTCGAACGGTCGCAGCCCGGCCGACTCGAGGAGCGCGGTGTCGACCATCGGCGGGACCCCGATGTAGGGATCCTCGACGACGGCACCGATGGTCAGCGTCCGCACGGCGCCGTCGGCCAGCGTCACCGGAACATCGCTGCCGACCGACCAGCCGCGCTCGGCGGCGGTATCGGCGTTGACGGCCATCCGGTCGAGCCCGAGCCCGGTCCCGTCCGGTCCGGCCAGCGAGCCCTCGGTGGACCCGAGGTCGATGAGTCGTCCGTAGTCCGCCGAATCGATGCCGATGATCTCGCTCACCTCGCCGTCGATCTCGGCCGACGCGAGGGTCGAGCCCGACACGGCGGCGACCTCGGGGAGGGAGCGGAGCTCGGTGACGAGAGAGCGGTCGAGACCGCCGAACCCGAAGCTGCCGGACTCGACCACGATGTCGGCGCTCACACCGGCGGTGACCATCTCGTCGATGGAGGCCTTGATCGAGGCGGCCAGGATCGTGATGAACCCGACGAGTCCGACCCCGATCATCAGCGCGGCCGCCGTGGAGGCGGTGCGCTTGGGGCTGCGGGTCGCGTTGTCGCGCGCCAACTGGCCCGGGACGCCGCGGATCGAGGCGATCGGGCCGCCGACCAGCCGGCCGAACGGTCGGGCGAGCACCGGTCCGAGGGCCGCCACCCCGCCGAACACGGCGAGGCCGCCGAGACCGACCAGCACGATCGGGTCGTCGCCGGCGCCGGCCAGCCCGGACGCCATCGCGCCGGCCCCGGCCAGCGTCACGGCGGAGCCGGTCGCGATGCGGGTGCGGGATCCGGCCGAACCGCCGGGGGTCGACGTCTCGATGGCCGACTCGCGCATCGCGGCGATCGGCGCCGTGCGGGCCGCCCGCAGAGCAGGGACCAGCGCCGACAGTGCGGTGATGGCGACGCCGACCGCGAAAGCCGTCACCAGGGAGCCCTGGCGCACGACCACGCCGCCGTCGGGCAACTCCAGCCCGAACACGGTGAACAGCGAACGCAGGCCGGCCGACACGCCGACGCCACCCCCGAGTCCGACGAGCGAAGCCAGCACGCCGACCGCCATCGACTCGGTCAGCACCGAGCCGAGCACCTGACCGCGGCCGGCGCCGATCGCCCGGAGCATCGCGAACTCGCGGGTCCGCTGGGCGACGGTGATGGAGAACGTGTTGAAGATGATGAACCCGCCCACGACCAGGGCGATCACGGCGAACCCCTTCATGACGGTGTCGAAGAAGCCCCAGTCCTGCAGGTGCACCGCCCGGGCCTCGTCGACGAGCGTGGCGCCCGTGACGACCTCGTGCGCCGCTCCGACCGATCGGCGGATGTCGTCGGCCACGACGTCCGCAGCGGCGGGCTCCTCGAGGGCGACCACCACGACGTCGTGACGGCCGCGCTCACCGAGGAGGTGCTGTGCGGTCGCCTCGTCGAACATGACGGTGACCGTGCCGAACCGGTCGTCGTTGTCGCCGAACGTGGCGATGCCGCTGATCGTCATCGCGTGCCGGCCGCCGAGCGCGAGCACATCGACGGGGTCGCCGACCGCGACGGCGAGCGTCGTTGCGGCTGCCCGGTCGATCACGACCTCGTTCGCGGACGCGGGCGGCGAGCCGTCGACGATCCGCCACGGGTCGAGCCGTTCGTCGCCGATCCAGTTCTCCCCGATCGGGTCGACGCCGGAGGCGATGTCGCCGAGGAGTGTGCCGTCCGGACCGGAGAGCTGGGCCCATCCGGACGTGCGACCGGCGGCGGCGGCGACCCCGTCGACCGCCGCGACCGCGGCGGTGAGCTCGGCGTCGACCCGGTCGCGGACCGCGTCCGGGCCGTCGCCGAAGCTGGCCGGCGCCCGGACGGCGAGGTCGACGCCGGCGTGGGCGTCGACGTGCATCCCGTCGAACGACTCGCGGAGGGTGTCGGTCAGCACGAGCGTGCCGGCGGTGAACGCCACGCCGAGCATCACCGCGAGCGCGGTGGTGGCGAGGCGACGGGACTGGCCACGCAACCCGCGGAGCGTGGTGGTGATGGTGGTGGCGGCGCCGCCGACACGGTACGTCCGGTCGACGATGTCAGGAGTGTTGTCGTGAACGGTCATCTCAGGCTCCGAACTGCTTCATGCGGTCGAGGACCCGCTCGGGGTCGGGATCGTCGATCTGGTCGACGATCCGACCGTCGGCGAGGAACAGGACGTGGTCGGCGTGGGAGGCGGCGACCGGGTCGTGGGTGACCATCACGATGGTCTGGTGCATCTCCCGCACGGCGCGGCGCATGAACGCGAGGATCTCCGACCCGGTGCGGGAGTCGAGGTTCCCGGTGGGCTCGTCGGCGAACACGATCTCGGGACGCGACGCCAGCGCCCGGGCGACGGCCACGCGCTGTTGCTGACCGCCCGACAGCTCGCTCGGGCGGTGCTCGACCCGGTCGGTGAGCCCGACCATGCCGACCAGCTCGTCCACCCACGCAGTGTCGATGCGCCGTCCGGCGAGGCGGATCGGCAAGGTGATGTTCTCGTACGCGCTCAGGGTCGGCACCAGGTTGAAGGCCTGGAACACGAACCCGAGTCGATCGCGGCGGAGCCGGGTGAGCTCGTTGTCGGACATCGCGCCGAGCTCGTCGACGCCGATGAAGACCTCACCGGCGGTGAGGCCGTCGAGTCCGGCGGCGACGTGCATGAGCGTCGACTTGCCGGAACCGGACGGGCCCATGATGGCGGTGAACGATCCGGCGGGGAACCAAACGGTCACGTCGTCGAGCGCGGTGACGGCGGTGTCGCCGGTCCCGTATCGCTTGACGGCACTGCGGACACAGGCTGCCGGCGGGGTGAGTGGCCGAGGGGGCACGAACGGTGGTCGGACGGACGGTGTGGGAACGAGGAGTCGTGTCATGGCGCCATCGTCCGCGGCGGCCGCCCCGGTGTCGTCGTGCCGGGGTCTGGTTCGCACGGTCCACCCCCGGTCGGACACCGCCGCCGCCGTCCACCCATGGGAGGACGTCTGGATCACCTCCCGGTCCGACGCCAACTCGTCGGGGCCATGGGCACGATCGACGCATGAACACGACACCCGTGAACACGACAGGCATCGTCTCGTCCGCTCCCGTCCACCCCTCTCGCTCCGCTCGGATCCTCGCCTGGGCGACCCCGCCCGTTCTCGTCGTGGTCGTCCTGCTCCATCGCACCGACCCGATCGAGGCGATGGAGCTCGCCGGCGACACGACGACGTGGATCTGGATCCACGTCGCCCTCCTCGGCGCGCTCGTGCTCCTCGCCCACACGGTCCGGCACCTGCTCGTCGGGGTTCCGGGACGGGCAGCGGCGCTCGCACGCACGCTGCTCCCCGTCGCCCTCGTCACCTACGCCGCGTTCGACTCGCTGGTCGGCCTCGGCACCGGCGTGCTCGTCGAGCGGGCCGAACGCCTCGGCCCCGACGCCGCCACGCTCGTCGAACACTGGTGGTCGGTGCCGATGCCGATCAGCGCCATCTCCGCCGTCGCCCAGGTGACGTGGGTGGTGGTGCTGGCGGCGACCGCGGTCGCGCGCAGCTCGGCCGCCGCTCCACGCGGGCTCGTGCCGGTGCTCGTGGCGCTCGCCGCGACGTTCCCGCTGTTGCACGTCCGACCGATCGGACTGGTCCCGGCCGGCCTGCTCGCGGCGGCCCTGTGGCTCTCCGAGCGACGGCGTTCGGAGGACGGGTCGGTGCGCTGCTGACGTCGGTGGAGCCGCCATGATGACGTCGTGACGTCGTTGCTGACCGCCCATCCGCTCGTGCCCGGCCGCGCCGAGCAGTATCGCGAGTGGTGTGTCGAGCTGCGGGAGCGTCGTGACGAGTTCGAGCGCTCACGGCGGGCCGTCGGGATCGACCGGTTCCAGGTGTGGTCCCAACCCGCCGTCGGCCTCGCGGTGGTGCGGCTGGACGGCGACGATCCGCTGGCCGCGCTCGAACGTCTCGAGGCGTCGACCGCCGCGTTCGACCGTTGGTACCGGGAACGCGAGATGGCACTCCATGGAGTGTCGTTGCGAGAGGTGGCCGCGGTACCGGCCGAGCTCGTCGCCGACCACGATCACGCACCGGTCGATCCGTTCGACCCGTACATGGCGATGGCGGTCCCGCTGCTCCCCGGGCGAACGGATGCGTTCCGGGCGCTGATGCAGCTCGGCGTGGTGACCGGCGACGGGCCGGCCCACGCTCGCGGCTGGGGTGTGAACCGCCTCACCGTCCACCTCCAGCGGGTCGGCGACCGCGACGTCGTGCTGTACGAGGTGTCCGGGGACCTCCCGCGGATGGTGCGCGAGGTCGCCGGGGTCGACTCGCCGGCGATGCGCATCGAGCGCCGGTTGTTCCGGGACCACTTCGGGATCGATCTCGCCGCGGGCGAGATGCCCCTCCCGGAACCGGCCTTCGCCTGGACGGCCCCGCCCGGCGCCTGACCCGAGGCGCGACCCGGTTCAGGCCTCCCGGAGGTCGCGGCGCCGGAAGGCGGCGACGCCGACCGCGGTGCCGACGACTCCGACGGCGATCATCAGCAGCGCCGGGCCGACCGACATGTCGGCGGCGGGGACCGCGGTGACGTGCCGGTACGGGCCGTAGCGCAGGATCTCCTCGGGGATCTCGAGGATGCCGCCGACGAGGTCGAGCACGTAGGCGGCGAGCACCATGGCGTACGCGACGGGTGCGGTGATCCGTGGCACCAGTCCGAACACGGCGATGCCGAGCCCGAGGAACATCCAGGCGACGGGCACCAGGTTGGCGACGGTGATCGGCAGGTCGCCGAGCGGGAGGTTGACGCCCGTGATGGCGGCGCCGGCCCACGAGGCCACGGCCATGGCGGCGGCGGCGACGACGATCGCCGCGGCGGCGACGCCGGTGCGGACCAGCAGCCACTGGGTCCGGCCGACGTTGCGGGTGAGCACGGGCTCGATCCGCCAGGAGGCCTCCTCGTCGCGGATGCCGGCGACCTGGGCGGCCGCGAAGAGCCCGAGGACGAACGTCAAGAAGACGAGCATCGAGGCGACGACGCCGAGCGGGCTGTCGAGCACCCAGCCGATCTGGGCGGCCATCCGGCGTGTCTCGGGGAGATCGCCCATCGCCGAGGCCATGTCCTCGGCCATCAGGCCGAACACGATCGCCGAGATCACGAGGGTGGAACCCCAGGCGAGCGCCGGCCCGCGGGCGGTGTGGAGCGCCAGGCCACCGAGCCCGCCGATCGGGCGGGCCGACGGATCGTCGTGGTCGCTGACGATCCGTGCCCCGTGGAGATCGCGGCGGCCGAGCGCCAGCGCGCCGACCGTCAGGACGGCGAGGAGGACCGCGAAGGCGGCGAACACCGCGGGTCGGGCGCCGTCGGACTCGTGGAGGAAGCTGGTCCAGCCGAACGGGGTGGCACCCCACAGCCAGTCCGGTGCGCCGCTCGATGCGGCGATCACCCGGGTGAGCAGGGTGACGCCGAGCACGATGCCGATGATGCCGTTCGTCCGGCGGCGGCTGTCGACCACCTGCGCGGCGAGCGCAGCACCGGCCGCGAACACCGCCGCGAGGAGCGCGAGGGCGCCGCCGAGGGCCCACGCCGTGGCGGCGTCCATCCCGGCGCCGCTGTGGGCCAG
>SKSP01000163.1 GCA_007122945.1 Ilumatobacteraceae bacterium
CCACCGACCACCGACCATCGGGACCCGGCCGACCGAACGGAGCACGACATGGCCTTCCACCCCTACCGCTTCTTCAGCGACGGCACCTGTCGCGACGCGTTCACGCGCTACCGGGAGATCTTCGGCGGCGAGCTCGAGGTGATGTCGTTCGCAGACGCCCCCGCGGGCGAGGCTCCCCCGGGTGGGCGGCCCGACCTGGTGATGCATGCCGCGCTGACCTTCGGCGATCACCTCCTGATGGGCTCCGACGACCCCACCGGCGACGGTGGGCCCGCCACGGGTGTCGCCATCCACTTCACCGCCACCGACGTCGACCACGCCGAGCGGGTCTTCGCCGCGCTCGTGGACGGCGGTGAGGAGCAGATGCCGCTCCAGCCGACCTTCTGGGCGACCCGCTTCGGGGCCTGCGTCGACCGGTTCGGCACCTCGTGGATGGTCAGCGTCGACCCACCCGCCGACGAATGACGGATCGGCTGTCGACCATGAGCGATTCGGACGTCGTGCTGCGGATCGGCACGAGGAAAGGTGCCTGGACCTTGACGGCCGACACCGATCGCCGGTGCTGGACGCTGTCGGCGCCGACCTTCCTCGGCCACGTCGTCCAACACGTCATCGCCGACCCGCGCGACCCGGCGCGGGTGCTGATGGCGGCCAGTACCGGCCACCTCGGCCCGACGGTGTTCCGTTCCGACGACGGCGGGGTGTCGTGGTCGGAGGCGACCCGGCCACCGGCGTTCCCGACCGGCGACGCACTCGGGCGCGCCGTCCGGCGCGTGTTCTGGCTCACGCCCGGGCACCACACGGAGGAGGGCACGTGGTACGCCGGCGCCTCCCCGCAGGGCCTGTTCCGCTCCGAGGACCACGGCGAGACCTGGCGACCGGTCGACGGGTGGAACGACCATCCGAACTGGTCGACGTGGGCGGAGTGGCCCGACGTCGAGGGCACGCCCGACGGCTCGATGCTGCACTCGGTGAACGTCGACCCGCGCGACCCGGCCCACCTCTACATCGGCCTCTCGGGCGGCGGGGTGTTCGAGTCGACCGACGGCGGCGCCGACTGGAAGCCGCTCAACCGCGGGTGCGCGGCCGACTTCTTCCCCGACCCCGACGTCGAGTTCGGGCACGACCCGCACTGCGTCCGCCTGCACCCGCTGATGCCCGATCGCCTGTACCAGCAGAACCACTGCGGCATCTACCGCATCGACCGGCCGAGCGACACGTGGGAGCGGATCGGCGACGCGATGCCCCGCGACGTCGGCGACATCGGGTTCCCGATCGAACTGCACCCGCGCGACCCCGACGTCGCCTGGGTGTTCCCGATGGACGGCACCGACGTGTGGCCCCGCACGAGCCCCGACGGTCGGCCCGCGGTGTACGTCACCCGCGACGCCGGCGGATCGTGGACCCGCCGCGACGCCGGCCTCCCGGACCGGGCGTGGTTCACGGTCAAGCGCCAGGCCATGTGCGTCGACGACGGCGATCCGGTCGGCGTGTACTTCGCGACCACCAGTGGCGAGGTGTGGGGCAGCGCCGACGAGGGCACGACCTGGGCCCAGCTCGCCGCCCACCTGCCCGAGATCTACTCGCTCGAGGTCGGCTGAACGTGTCGCCCGCGCCGGACGATCTTGGTCCCGTGCGCGTCCGGATCCCCACACCGCTGCGCTCCTACACCGCCGGCGCCGCGTCGGTCACCGCCATCGGTACGACGGTCGGCGAGGTCCTCGACGACCTCGACCGCCGGTTCCCCGGCCTGCAGTTCCGCGTCGTCGACGAGCAGCGCCGGATGCGCCCCCACATGGTGGTGTGGCTGCGCGGTGAGCGCTGCCGCGACCTCGACGCCGACGTCCGGCCCGACGACGAGGTCGTCCTCATGCAGGCCCTGTCCGGCGGCTGACGGAGCCGGGTCGCTCGGCGTCACTCGATGAGTGCGCTGTCGGGCTGGAACGCCGCCCAGGCGAACCAGAACGTGTCCAGGTGCTCGACCCGATCCAGGCGACTGCCCTCCATCGGCCCGTCGACCGCCCGACCGAGGATCGACCACGTCGACCCGGTCTGGTCGTCGACGAACTCGTCGTCGACCCCGCTGAGGGGGCTGAACGTGAGGGGCTCGCCGTCGACCTCGGGCACGAACACGCCGGTCGCCCCGATGTCGTCACCGCCGGCGACCGAACCGGCGTCGAGCGCCGAGGCCGTCCCGGGCGCCCAGAACGCCACCACGTCGATGCCCCCGACGGCGGCCTCGACGACCCGCTCCTCCTGGAGGCGGAACAGCGGGATGGCGAGCGCGTCGGCGTCGAGCTCGATCCCGACGATGCGGGTCATCGCCGCGAACGTCCCGTCGACCTCGCCGCTGAACAGGAACGGCGAGCTGTCGATGTCGTCGTAACCCGGGTAGGGGTTGCGCCCGTAGTTGCGGTTGAAGCCGGTCTCGGTGCTCAGCACGAGTGCGTCGGGGTTGGCGTCGCGCCACACGCCCCACGCGACCGTCGCGACCGGGAGCGTGTCGAGACGTTCGCCGGTGAGCTCGCCCACGAGGCCTTCGGCCGTGAAGTGGCTCCACAGCGTCTCGGTCTGCCGGTCGTACATCACGAGCGCCGAGTTCCAGAGGCTCCCCGACGTGCCGAAGTCGAGGATGCGGTCGTCGAGGCGCCGGTCGTAGGCCACCGCCGAGTTGCAGAGCGGGCAGTACGAGACGGTCACCGGGACACCGGCGATCGTGTCGTTGACGATCTCGTGCCACATCAGGATCTGGATCGGGTAGGCACGCGACTCGCCGTCGACGTCGATCACGACGACGGGCTCGTTCTCCTCGAGGAAGTCGACCGCGGACGCCGGGACGAAGCGCGGCGTGTCGATCGGCGGGATGCCGTCGGGCGGCGGGCCACCGCTGCGGATCTCCTCGAGCGGCACGAGCGGTTCGGGGGCGCCGTCGGGAAGGCCGCTGCGCAGCGCGTCGAGTCCCGACAGCGTCACGTCGACCGGACTGGACGCGACCTGCGGGACGGTCTCGGGGGTGGCCCGGTCCGCGGGGCCGGTCGTCGTGGGTGCCCCGTCGACCGCGGGTGCTCCGTCATCGGCGTCGGCGGCCGGCGACTCCTCGGCGGCGGGCGAGTCCGAGTCGGTACCGCCGCAGGCCGCCAGGACCAGCGCGGCGGCCACCGTTGCCATCACGATGCGGCCCGTCACGATCCGGTGCGCGGCCCGGCGCGACGGGTGGGGGTTGCGGCTCACGTGTCGAGCGATCATGCCGAGGGAACCCACCCCGAGCGATCGCTTCTTCCCGGAATACGTTCGACGCGCGAGCGGGTTGTCAATGGATGCACGTTTCACAGCCCGGTCCGACGTTCGACGTCCACCTCGACCCGGAGTGGGCCCGCGGCGCCCTGATCGACGACGTCCGGCGTGGGCTCGGCCGCCGCCCGCTCCGCCTCCCGCCCCGCTGGCTGTACGACGAGCGCGGCAGCGCGCTGTTCGACCGGATCACCCGCCTCGACGAGTACTACCCCACCGAGGCCGAGCGCTCGATCCTCGAACGCGAGGCCGATCGCATCGCCGCGATCACCGGTGCCGACACGATCATCGAGCTCGGCTCGGGCACCTCCGACAAGACCCACACGCTGCTCGGCGCGTTCGACGCGACGGGTCGGCTCCAGCGGTTCGTGCCGTTCGACGTCAGCGAGCCGTTCCTGCGCGACGCCGCCGATGCGTTGAACGAGCGGTACCCGAACCTCCACGTCCACGGCGTGGTCGGCGATTTCACTCTGCACGTGCCGCACCTGCCCACCGACGGCACCCCGATGGTGGCGTTCCTCGGCTCGACCATCGGCAACCTGTACGTCGAGGAGCGTCGCGCCTTCCTCGCGATGCTCGGCGACCACCTCCCCAGCGGCGCGTGGCTGCTGCTCGGCGTCGACCTGGTCAAGCCGGTCGACCGGCTCGTCGCCGCCTACGACGACCCCCACGGCGTGACGGCCGAGTTCACGCGCAACGCGCTCGTCGTGCTGAACCGCGAGCTCGGGGCCGACTTCGACGTCGAGGCGTTCGATCACATCGCCCTCTGGGACCCGCTGCACGAGCGGATGGACCTGCGCCTGCGCGCCAACGGGGAACACCACGTGCGAGTGCCCGGCGCGGAGCTCGACCTCGAGCTCGCCGACGGTGAGGAGATCCGCATCGAGATCTCCACCAAGTTCCGCATCCCCTCGATCACCGCCGAGGTCGAGGCCGCCGGGTTCCGCACCCGCCAGGTGTGGACCGACGACCGGGGCGACGTCGCCCTCCTCCTCAGCTCGGTCGGCTGACCGACACCGGTCAGGAATCGACCCGGAACGCGCCGGGTTCCCTCCCGCATGCGCCACCTCCTCCACGCTCCGATCGCCGGGCCGGTGCATGGACGGCGACGTCGCCGGCTCGGATGGGCCGCGCTCGTCGCCG
>SKSP01000298.1 GCA_007122945.1 Ilumatobacteraceae bacterium
CGGGAGCCACGGCTCAGGGGGCCGACGGCGTCTCGACCGGGGTGTTCGCCTGGTCGCGGATCTGGTTCCAGATGATGGCGGCGATCACCGCCACGCTGACACCCGCCGCCACGAACCACAGCACCTGTTCGAGCGAGATCGCACCGCGGTCACGGGTCGTTCGGTCCCCGGTCGCCGGACGGCCCCGGATCGTCCCGTACAGCACGTGGGTCACGGCCGTCAGGGCCAGCATCGGATCGGTCATGGGTCTCCCCTCTCGGTTCGGTCGGACGGTTCTCGGTTCGGGGCCGGTGGTTCGGACGGAGTCACACGTGGTCACCGCCCGAAGCTCAGGGCGGGATAGATGACGAGCGCCATGAAGATCAGCGACATCCCCACCAGCGGCGGTGTCAGCCGGCTGGTGCGCAGCCGCGCCTCGGACTCCTGCTCCGACGCGAGCGTCGAGCGGAGCGTGGCGCACTTGGCGGCGAGCGTCCGGGCGACGGGTGCGCCCTCGGCGGCGGACAGCGACGCGGTCGCCGCGACCTGCTGCAACTCGACGAGCCCGAGGTCGCGGCCGGTGGCGTCGAGCGCCTCGACGAGGCTGCGCCCCGACGCCCCGACCTCGCGCATGCGCCGCCGGAGCTCGCGGAACAGCCGACCGTCGCCGGCGTGGGCCGCCTGCTCGAGCGCGCCCTCGTGACCGGTGTTGCCCGCCAGGAGCATGGTCACCACGTCGAGGTAGGCCGACAACTGGTACCGCAGGTCGATGCGAATGGTCTGGGCCTGCTCGACGAGTTGGGAGTGCACGACGAGCGGTGCCAGCACCGCGCCGGCCAGCCCGACGCCGAACGGCAGTTGCACGCCGAGCGGGACGACCCCGCGCGCCGAGAGCACTCCGACGACGGCGAACGGTCCGAGGAAGCCGCCGAGCGTCGCTGTGAGGAGGTACGCGGCGTGGACCTCGGGCGGTCGGCCACCGAGCCGGAGCACGACCGGTGAGGGGAGGAACGGGGCGCTCGGGCCGCCCGCGCGGACCACGAGACGACCGAGCCTCGGAACCGGTCCCGGCGTCGCGGCGACCTCGGCCGGGGCGGGTCGGCGGAGTCGGGCGACGGTGCGCTCGAGCGACGGCCGCTCCTGGGCCCAGCCGGAGACGAGCATCGCCGCGCCGAGCACCGCCGTCAGCGACGACACCACGGCGAGCGCCACGGGACTCATCCGACCCGGGCTCCGAGCGAGAGGAAGCGTGACGGCCGCGGGAACCGGGCGAGACGTTGCACGCGCACCAGCAACGCCGCGTACCCGACGAGGGCGACCGACAAGAACAGCTGGCCGGCCGGGTCGTCGTAGGCGCCGAGGTAGTCGCTGCGTCCGAACACGAACAGCGCGATCACGAGCGCGCCCATGATCGCCGACAGCATCGTGACCTCACGTCGCGTCGGGGCCCGCTCCGCCTCGACCAGGCGGCGACGGTCGGCCTGGGCGCGGGCCTGCTCGGCGAGCGCGGACAGCACCCCGACGGTTCGGGCACCGCGACGGACGGCGATCAGCAGACCGGTCGCGACGAGGTCGCCGATCGGGTCGTCGATCTCGTCGGCGAAGCGACGGATCACGGCGTCGGGTTCCTGCCGGCCGAGCCCCGCCGCGAGCCGCCGGACCTGCGGACGGATCGCCGCTGGACACGTGCTCACGGTGCTCGCGATCGCGCCGATCGGTTGATCGCCGGCAACGAGCACGTCGCGCAGGTTCTCGATCCAGGAGGCCAGCGCCTCGATCCGCTCGATCTCGCCGCGGTCGAGCCGCTGGCGCTGCTGCCACGCCCCGACCGCCCACCAGGTCCCCACGGCGACGACCACCGCGGGCAACAACCAGCCGGACACCGCGAACACCACGATCGCGAGCCCGACCGCCACACCGGCACGGGTGCCGCTGCCGGGCGGGAGCTCGACCCGCCGCCGGGCCGTGCTCTCCTCGACCGGCGTCGCGACGAGCACGATGCCGGCGACGCCGAGCACCGTCGACAGCACGAGCAGGGCGATCACGCCCACGCCCCCGTCCGGGTGAACACCTCGACGTCCTCCCCGGCGAGCCGCAGACGGTGGAGATGGGCGGGCGACAACGGCGCACGTTGGACGAGCTCGCCACGCTCGTCGGTCGCCCACACCTCGGTGGTCGCGACGCCACCGGCCTCCCCGAGCCCGCCGACCTCGATGATCGAGGTGATCCGCCGCTCGGGTGTCCCGTCGGTCCGGGTGTTGCGGACCAGGTCGATGTGGATCACGACGTCGACGGTCTGGGCGATCAGGTTCCACACCGCGTACTCCGGCAACGACGTGTTCGACTTGGCGACGTAGTAGGCGAGCCGGGAGAGAACGATGTCGGCGATGTGGGCGTGGATCGTCGCCAGCGACCCCCGCTTGCACATCGACGCCACGTCGAGCATGTCGAGCGCCTCGTCCTCCACCAGCTCGCCGACCACCACCCGATCCGGGTTGAGCCGTCGGGTCAGCTCGACCAGCTCGCGCGTCGTCACCTCGCCGACCCCTTCGGCGTTGGCGTGGCGGGTGAACAGCGCCGGCGCGTCGGGGTGACGGGGATCCTCCTCGAGTCGCAGCTCGAGCAGGTTCTTCTCGACGGTGATGATGCGTTCGCGCGGCGACACCTCGCCGAGCAGCTCGGTCAGCAGCGTCGTCTTGCCGGCCCCGGGTGGGCCCGACACGAGGATCGTGAACCCGCATCGCGCCATCGCCCGGAGCGGTTCGAGCAGGTGCGCCGGGAACAGGCCGAGTCGACACAGTCCGTCGAGGCCGACCTGGCGCACGAGGAAGCGCCGTACCGCGATGCGCGGATGTGTCGACACCCCGTGCTCACCGGCGCCGCCGAGCACCATCACGACGCGCGAACCGTCCTCGGTCTGGAGCGTCAACATCGGCGACGACGTGTCGAGGCGACCCTCCCCGGTGCGCGTCATCCGCCGTGCCAGCCGCTTCTGGTACGCGGTGAGCTCGGCGTCGGACGCCCACAGCTCGCCGACGTCGATCTTGCGGCCGTCCGCGTAGGTCACCCACGTGGACCGGTGCGAGTTCACGTCGATCTCCTCGACCGACGGGTCGTTCATGTAGGGGTCGAGGGGGCCCGTCCCGGTCAGGTCGGCGACGACGCGAGCCCGCACCTGGCGGTCGGTGTCGCCGTCGAGAGGGCGCAGGCCGAGCTGCAGCCGGCGTTGGTTGAGCGCCGCGAGCTCGTCGCCGAGCCACGCGCCGACGAGGAGCTGCTGGCGGCGGGGGTCGGTGGCGAGCGGTGTCGCCGACGTGCCGGGTCGGCCGTCGGCCTGCTCGAGATCGTCCAGCTCGATGGCGTCGACGAGACGGGTGGCGACCCGTTCGGTCAACTCGCGCACCACCTCCGGCGCGACCTCGGGCGGACCGACGACGGTCATCGCACGGACTCCGGGCGATCGGTGCGGCGTCGACGACCGCCGGCGACCGACCGCTCGGCGGTGAGAACGGCGGCGATCGTGGATGCGGCCGGCATCGCGGCGCGCATCAGCGGCAGCCGGGTGAGGCGGCGCGCGGAGACACCGGACCGGCCGGCGAGCACGGCGGCGGCGAGTGGATCATCGGGGAGCACGACGAGCTCCGGTGCGGAATCCGCGAGTTCGGGGGACACGAACCGGAGGATCTCCTCGGGCTCGAACGGCGCGTCCCCGACGACGCCGACGACGACCGCGACACCCGTGGCGACCACGACGTCGACGAGCTCGGCGAAACGCTCGAGCCGGACCGCGGCGGCGCGCGCCGAGTGGTGGCACTGCCGGTGCACGACCACGGCCACGCCGGCAGCCTCGAGGACCCCGGGCGGGCCGTACGCCGGAGTCGGAGCGCCGGCGTCGACCAGGACGACGGGCCGATCGAGGTCGGCCGCGACGGCGAAGACACATCGCTCCGCCTCGGCGACGGCACGGACGGCCTCGATCGTGCGGACCGGCGCCGGCACCACCCGGATCCCCGACGGCGCGTCGTGGGCGAGTTGCTCGACGGCCGGCCAGCCCGCCGCCGGCGCACGGGTGACCACGGTCGACAGCGTGGGGGACGCAGGCAGGTCGAGCCACGCAGCCATCGACCCACCGGTGGGGTCGGCCTCGACGACGAGCGTCTCGTCGGGCCACGACGCAGCGAGCGCGAGCGTGGTGGTGGTCGCTGCGTCGCCGACGACGGCGACGAGACTCACGGCCCGGGCTCCCTGGAGATCTCGGCCGGCACCTCCATGTCGGTTCCGATGCTCCGGTCGGTGCTCGGGCCCGCCTCCGTGACGATGTCGTCCCCGGGGTCGACGAGGACGACGCGGACGTCGTCGCTCGCGGCGACGAGCGGAGCGTCGTGCTCGGCCACCTCGACCGACAGCGACACCCGGCCGCTGACCGACTGCGGTGAGC
>SKSP01000068.1 GCA_007122945.1 Ilumatobacteraceae bacterium
CCGAACCTAGTACCGCATCAGGTGACGTTCCCCGGCCCTGCGGCGGCACGACCGGGACAGGCGTGCGATGTGGCTTGCTGGCACGAATCGGAACGTGGCGTTCCGATCCTGACCAGCAAGCGGCGGACATCATCGAGCGCCGGGATCGGGATCGTCCATCTCGGTCAGAATGGTCGGGTGACCAGGGACGAGTTGGCCGCCTGGTGGCGGTGGTTCAGCGAGTCGGAGTGTCGCGGTTACTCGCCCCTGTACGAGCGGATCTGCGACACCGTTGCCGACTCCGACGACGTGCTCGACCGGTTGACGTCCCTCCCCGTTCACGCGCGGCAGCCCAACATGCTGTTGGCCGCCGTCCACGACCTCGTCCTTCGCGGTGGTGCACCCGCCCTCGCAGATCACTACGACAGACCGCCCTCGCACGACATCGGGCAGCGCTTCGTCGCCGTCGTCATCGGCGCGTGGGACGACCTCGAACCGATCCTGCGAGCTCGACGTACCCAGACCAACGAGATCGGACGGGTCGCGATCGTCGTCCCGGCCTTGGCCGCACTCGAACTCGAGGATCCGCCGACCCTCATCGACGTCGGCACCAGCGCCGGCCTCACCTTGACGTTCGATCGCTGCCTCATCGACTACGGGCCGCTCGGCCGACTCGGACCCCCGGACAGCCCCGTCGGCGTCGCCTGCGACGTGCTTCACGGTCGTCCACCGATCCGGGCGACCCCGATCGCCCGTCGCCTCGGGCTCGACCGGCGGCCGCTCGACCCCACCGACCCCACCGACCCCGGCTGCTCGCGTGCACCTGGCCGGACACCGGCCGACTCGACCGGACCCGCGCTGCGCCGGGCCGAACCACCTGCACCAGACGGCCCGGCAGCCAGCGTGCTCGGCACCATCCGCTACGAGGACGGCCGGAACGCCGACGCCCGGGTGCTCGCCCACGTACACCCTCATGGCAAGTGGATCTGGTGGCTCGTCTGAACTCGGGTCGCAACGATGACAACGTCTGCCTGTCCGATGGCGAACTTGCCCCGGCCGCGTGCCGTCGGGGCCAGGTCCAACGTCGCCGGGTGCGGCACGGGTGGTCAGCGCGACGGGGTGATCGCGTGGACGAACTCGGGGCCCTGGCGGCGGAGGTGGTTCGACGCGAGCGCGATCCCGCCGAGCATCACGAGTCGGCCGACGCCGATCGTGACGAGGCCGAGGACGGTCACCCACGGCACGGACCCGTTCGCCGAGGCCCAGAACAGGGCGAGGAACACCGGGAGCGTGATCAGCGCGAGCGTGAGGATCACCCCGAGCAGCAGGATGGCCGACAGCAGCCCGCGACCGCTCTCGCCGTGGGCGAACGGGTCGTCGGACTCGGGCATCGCGATCGGGACGAACGCCGACTGGACGATCGCGCCACCGGTGCCGGCGAGCAGACCGCCGGTCGCGACGAGGAAGCCGGCCGGGAGGAACTCCCATCCGCCGGTCACGGACGCGGCGACGAGCGGACCGACGACGGCCACCGGCGCCGCGGCGATCACGATCGAGCGCGCCGCGCCCCGCACGACGACACCCGGGTCGGCCCCCGCCAGCAGTTCGTTCGTCAGCGCGGGGCCGGCGTTGCCGAACGTGTTGCCGGCCATGAACAGCACCGCGAGCTGTACCGCCCCGCCGACGAGCACCGCACCGCCCCCCACGCCGTCGCGGAACAGCACCGGCGCCAGCACGGCGGCCAGCCCGATCGCGCCGCCGAGCACCGTCTCGATGGTGGTGCGTGGGGTGCGGAACCGGGTGAGCAGGTTGCGCCACGCGACGGCGCCCTCACCGCCCCCGCCGCACAGGCGTCGCACCGCCCGCCGTACGGGTCCGTCGGTGGTCCCCGAGGTGGCGTTCCCCCGGATCGTCGTGGCGAGCCGGTTGCTCGTCGCCAGGTGCGCGAAGGCGAGCACGGGCACCACGGTGGCCCCGAGCGCGAGGTGGGAGAGCGCGGTGGTGGCCGACGTCTCCGCGGCTGCGAGCGCCCGACCGAGTTGACCGACCGGGTTCCACGACAGCACCTCGGCGAGCCGGTCGCGGCCGGCATCGTCGAGGCGCGCCAGCGCGGCCGGCCCGACCTGCAGCGCGACGTAGAGCCCCAGTCCGCCGAGGCCGATCAGCACCTGGCCCGTCCGTGGGAACCGCCCGAGCAGCAGACCGAGGAGGTTGGTGGCCGTGCGGGCCGCGACGAGCAGGACGAGCAGCCACACCACCACGGTGGCGACGACGATCGGTGCGGTCGCGAGCTCCCGGGTGGCGGCGACGGCGAGCCCGATCCCGATCGCCAGGCCGGCGAGCCCCGGTGGCCCCGACGCGGTGGCGACGAGGAGCCCGATCGAGCGCGCCCGGTCGGAGATCGGTTCTGTGGCGATGACCCGCGGGTCGACGGGTTGGCTGACCCCGGTCACGACGCCGAGCGCGACGGCGACGGCGACGGCGCCCACCGTGACGACGAGGAACAGCAGCGTCGGATCGGTCACGCCGCGCCCGCCGACCGCGAGCGCGACGCCCCCCACGACGCCCACGAGGGCCGCCGTCGCCGTGCTGGCGACGACACCCAGACGTTCGCTCCCCGTCCCACGCAGGGACGCTTCCAGCAGTCGCCAGCGGAGGGTCGCGAAGGTGATCGTCAGCCGAGCCACGAGAGGGCTCCGTCGTCGCCGGCGCCGGCCGGTCGTTCGTCGAGTGTCCCGATCAGTTCGATGAAGGTGTCCTCGAGGCGCCGCTCGCCGCGGAGATGGTCGGTCCGTCCGGCCATCACCACTCGACCGGCGTGGACCACGGCGAGGTGGTCGCACATCCGCTCGACGAGATCCATCACGTGGCTGGACAGCACCACGGTGCCACCACCGGCGCGGAAGCGGTCGAGCAGCGCCCGCATCGTCCGGGCCGAGACCGGGTCGACTCCTTCGAACGGCTCGTCGAGCAACAGCAGCCGGGGTCGGTGGACGAGCGCGGCCGCGAGCGCCGTCTTCTTGCGCATGCCGTGGCTGTAGCCGGCGATCTGGCGGTCGGCGTCGCCGGCGAGGTCGAGCACGGCGAACAGCTCCTCGGCCCGGGACCGCAGCGTCCGGGCATCGATGCCGCGGAGCTCACCGAGGGTGACGAGGAGTTCGCGGGCCGAGAGCCGCTCGAACAGGGCGAGCGGGTCGAGCACGGCCCCGACGAGCCGACGGGTCGCCACGACGTCGGCCATCGCGTCGACGCCGTGCACCTCGACCCGCCCGGCGTCGGGGCGCACCAGGCCGACGATGGTGCGCAGGGTGGTCGTCTTGCCGCTCCCGTTCGGTCCGACGATCCCGAAGCAGCTCCCGGCCGGTACGACGAGGTCGAACCCGGCCAGGGCGGTGGCGTCGCCGTACCGCTTCGTCAGGCCGGTGATCCGCAGCGGGACGGACGGGTCCGCGGGCGCATCGAGGACCGAGGGCGGTGGCAGCACCGTGCAAGTCTGCCCGGGCGGGCTCCAGGGCGTACGGTCGCGCACGGTGTCGGAGATCGGGAGCGGGACGTGGGCGGCGATGGCGTCGCTGGCGTACCGGCGGCTCTTCTTCAGCACAGCCATCGTCATCTTCGGCGTGATGGGCCAGTCGGTCGCTCGCGGTTGGCTGGCCCGCGAGCTGACCGGCAACAACACGGGACTCGGCGGGGTGATGCTCGTGTTCGGCGTGGCGATGCTCGTCGCGACGCCGTTCGGCGGTGCCGCCGCCGACCGCTACCGGCGGCGCGACATCCTCGTCGGCTCGGTGCTGGTCCTGATGTTCTCGTCGCTCGCGATCGGCGTCGCCGTGGTCACCGACGTCGTGCAGTACTGGATGCTGCTCGTCGCGAGCGCCGCGCAGGCCGCCGCGTTCGCCTACTACCTGCCGTCGCGCATCGCGCTGATCGCGGAGATCCTGCCGTCGGCGGCGGTACGCAACGGCATCGTCGTCGCCCAGATGGCCCAGGAGGCGATGCGGGTCATCGCCCCGGCGCTCGCGGGTGTGCTCGTCGGGGTCGCCTGGTTCGGGGTGGGCGGCGTGTTCCTCGCCGCCGGGGTGGCGAGCGGGGTCGCCGCGGCCCTGGTGATCGGGTTGCCGCCGGGCCGTTCCCGACCGGACGTCGAACGCTCGCCGCTCGGGGAGATGGCCGACGCGATCCGCTACATCCGGGTCACCCCCGGTCTGAGCGCGATCGCGGTCGTCACCGTCGGCGTCGTGATGGTCGGCTTCCCGTACCTCACGTTCCTGCCGACCCTCGCCGACGACTTCGACGTCGGCGCGACCGGGTACGGGGTGATGTCGGGTGTCGCCGGTGCCGGAGCACTCTCCGCCGGGCTGATCGACAGCCGGGTCAACCGTGGGGTCCGGCCGTGGCACACCATCTCGTTGGCCGGTGGGGCGC
>SKSP01000375.1 GCA_007122945.1 Ilumatobacteraceae bacterium
CCCTCGCGGTGTCGAGCAACGGGTACTACTACCGCATCGGTGAGGAGATCATGGCCCTCAACGACGGCGAGCCGGTCCTGCAGGAACAGGTCCGCTTGTTCGGCTACGGCGAGGAGTCCGGCATCGACCTGCCGTTCGAGTTCGCGGGCACGGTGCCCGATGCCGAGCTCAAGCGGCGCTACGCCGAACTCGGCGTGATCAGCGAGGACGAGGGTCGCAACTACTTCGTCGGCGACAACGTGCAGATGGCCGTCGGCCAGGGCCTGCTGTCCGCGACGCCCCTCCAGCTCGCCAACAGCTACGGCGCGATCGCCGCGGACGGGGCGCTCGTGCGTCCGCAGGTCGTGAAGGCGGTCTACGAGCCAGGTGTCCCGAACGGCGACGTCGGCTTCGCCGACCTGTCCCAGGGGACGGTCCACGAGGAGTTCGCCCCGGAGATCCGCCGTCAGATCGACATCTCGTCGGAGATCCGCGACGTGATCATCGCCGGACTCCGTCGGGTCGTGACCCCCGGCGGCGGGCTGACGTCCAGCATCACGGGCTTCTACCACCGCGCCACCGGCGAGAACGTGTTCTTCGACTACCCGTCCAGCGCCATCCCCATCGCCGCCAAGACCGGCACGGCCCCCGGGCTCAACAACTACCCGTGGTTCGACTCCTCCGCGTTCGTGGCGTTCAGCGTGGACCGGGAGCGGCCCTACGTCATGTCGGCGTACCTGGAGAAGGCGGGGTACGGATCGCTCGGTGCCGGCCCGGTCGTGAAGTGCACGTTCCTCGCACTGTCGGGCGTCGCGCCGATGTCGGAGGTGCGCCCCGCCGACCCACTCGACCTGGACAGCAACGTGGTGGCGCGACCCCAGCGTCTCGAGGACACGACCTGCTTCAACACCCGCACGGGCGGCGGGCTGGCGACCCGGGAGTGACCCGTTGAACCTGTCCCTCCTGCAGCGCAAGCCCGACAGCGGTCTCGGGAACATCCGGTCGAGCCCGGCCGATCCGACCCGCAACATCGACTGGGTGCTGCTGCTCGCGCAGGGCGCGCTCGCCGTCATCGGGTGCTTCGTGGTGTACGCGTCGTCGCGCAACCGCGTGCCCGACGACCCGTTCTTCTACACGACCCGGCAGGTGATCTTCACCATCGGCGCGGCGTTCGTGATGTTCGCCGTGATGTCGGTCGACTACGAGCGCTGGCGCGAGAAGGCTCGCTTCCTCTACGGCATCACGATCATCTCGTTGGTGCTCCTCAAGCTCATGTCACAGGCGGCCGGCCGCGACCTGATCACGTTCGAGCTCGGACCGGTCAACGTGCAGCCCCAGGAGTTCGCCAAGCTGACGGTCCTCATCGCGCTGGCCGCGTATCTGTCCGAGGAGCGCAGCGACGAGCTCAGCTACCCGCGCTTCCTCGGCGGGTTGATGGTCGTGGGGGCCCCCGCCCTGCTGACCCTGGTCCAACCCGACATGGGCAGCGCGTCGATGTTGGCCGTGCTCGCGATGGGGGTCATGCTCGTGGCCGGCGCCAAACCGCGGTACATCGCCCTGATCACGCTGCTGTCGATCGTGAGCGTGATCGCCGCGTTCGCGACGCGCGTCGTCAACGAGTACCAGGTGACCCGGCTGCGGGTGTTCCTCGATCCCGACACCGTGAACCCGGAGCTCCAGGACGCCGCGTACCAGGTGCGCAACTCGATCCGGGCGGTCGGCAACGGTGGCATGTTCGGGCAGGGATGGCTGCAGGGTCCGCTGACCGGCGAGGGGTACATCCCGGTGATGTGGGCCGACTTCCCGTTCGCCGCGGTCGCCGAGGAGTTCGGGTTCGTCGGTGGTGCGGCGCTGCTCGCCCTGTTCGGCCTGGTGATCTTCCGGATCTGGCGCATCATGGCGCTGTCACGCGACATGTTCGGGACGTACATCTGTGCGGGCGTCTGTTCGATGCTGCTGTTCCAGGTCTTCCAGAACGTGGGGATGACGGTCGGGATCATGCCGGTGACCGGTCTGCCCCTGCCGTTCATCTCCTACGGCGGGTCGGGTCAGCTGACCTGGTTCATCATGCTGGGCCTGGTGCAGAGCGTCCACATGCGTCGCATGCGCTGACGGGTAGACTCGCGCTCGTCATGTCTTCAGTCTGGGCGCGGATCGAACCGCTCCTGGCCCGGGTGCAGAAGCCCGCTCGATACATCGGGTGTGAGGACGGTGCCATCACCCCCCGGTGCGAGTTCGGGCCGTCGGGGCCGGTGGCATGGTTGCTCGCCTATCCCGACACCTACGAGATCGGGTTGCCCAACCAGGGGCTCCAGATCCTGTACGAGATCCTCAACGAACGCGACGACGCCGTCGCGGAACGCACCTACGCCCCCTGGGTCGATCTCGACGCGCTGATGCGCGAGCACGACGTGCCGCTGTTCTCGGTCGACTCGCACCGACCGGCGGGCGAGTTCGACCTGCTCGCGTTCAACCTGTCGTCCGAGCTCGTCTACACCAACGTCCTCAACATGGTCGACCTCGCCGGGATCCCCGTGCGGAGCGTCGACAGGACGGCGCACGACCCGCTCGTCGTCGTCGGCGGCCACGCGGCGTTCAACCCCGAGCCGCTCGCCGACTTCGTCGACGCGGCCGTGCTCGGCGAGGGCGAGGAGGTCGTCGCCGAGATCACCGAGGTGGTCGGCCGCTGGAAGGCGGCGGGGCGGGCCGATCGCGAGACCGTGCTGCGCGAGCTGGCGCGCGTGCCCGGCGTGTACGTGCCGTCGATGTACACGGTCACCTACGACGGCCCGCGTGTCGCCTCGGTGGCGCCCCGGTACCCCGATGTCCCCGCGACGGTCGACAAGCGCACGATCGCCGATCTCGGCGAGTGGCCGTACCCGAAGCGTCCGCTCGCGCCACTGACCGAGGTCGTGCACGATCGACTCAGCGTCGAGGTCTTCCGGGGATGCACACGCGGCTGCCGCTTCTGCCAGGCCGGGATGATCACCCGTCCGGTGCGCGAGCGCCCCGCCGACCAGGTCCGCACGATGATCCGTGACGGCCTGCGCCGCACGGGCTACAACGAGGTCAGCCTGACCTCGCTGTCCACCGCGGACTTCTCCGACGTCGAACCGGTGGTGCACGGCGTGCTCGACGACGCCGCCGAACTGCCCGGATCGTGCGGCAACACCACGATCAACCTGCCGTCGCTGCGGGTCGACGCGTTCACCGTCGGCCTCGCCGGCGAGGTCAACAACGGCCGGCGCAGCGGGTTGACGTTCGCTCCCGAGGCCGGGTCGTGGCGCCTTCGGACGGTGATCAACAAGCTGATCACCGAGGAGGACCTGTACGGGGCCGTCGAGTCGGCGTTCTCCCAGGGCTGGACCCGCATCAAGCTGTACTTCCTCACCGGGCTGCCGACCGAGACCGACGCGGACACGCTCGGCATCGCCGAGCTCGCCCGGAACTGCGCCGCGATCGGTCGTCGCTACACGAACCGGGCCGCCATCAACGTCAGCGTCGGCGGGTTCGTCCCGAAGCCGCACACGCCCTTCCAGTGGTTCGGGCAGAACACCGAGGCCGAGCTCCGGCGCAAGATCGACCTGCTCCGCGACGCGACCCGCAAGGTCAAGGGCGTCAACGTGAAGTGGCACGATCCGGCCGCGAGCGTCGCCGAGGGGATCGCATCCCGGGGCGACCGCCGGATCGGACCGGTCATCGAGCGCGTGTGGCGCGAGGGCGGGATCTTCCAGGAGTGGGGCGAGTGCTTCGACCTGCGACGGTGGGAGCGCGCGATGACGGCCGAGGGCCTGTCGTTCGACGACGTGGTGTTCCGCCACCGAACCGTCGACGAGGTGCTGCCGTGGTCGCACCTGACCGCTGGACTCCACGAGGACTTCTTGTGGGACGACTGGCAGGCCGCGCTCGCCGAGCACGGCCTCGAGGATTGTCGCTGGACCCCCTGCTACGACTGCGGGGTGTGCACCGGTTTCGGCATCGAGCACGTGGTCGCCTCGCCCGTGCCACCCGCCGGTGGCAGCCAGGGCACGGGCCAGGACCTGGAACGTGGCGGCGATGCACCGGCCGGGATCCCCGTCCCGGTACCCGTCAGGATCGGTGGCCGGGCGCCCGTCGGGGTCGGCTCGTGAGGTTGCGGATCCGTTCCACCAAGCTCGGCAAGGTCCGCTTCGTCGGCCATCGCGACATGGCCCGCATCTGGGACCGCACGCTCCGTCGCCTCGGTGTCCCGGTCGCGTTCACGAGTGGGTTCACCCCCCGTCCTCGCATCGCCTTCGGCCTGGCGCTCCCGATGGGCGCTGAATCGCTCGCCGAGTACGTCGACATCGAGATCGACACCGGGACCGGCATCGAGATCGACTCCGGGGCCGACACCGGGACCGACACCG
>SKSP01000373.1 GCA_007122945.1 Ilumatobacteraceae bacterium
CGGCCGGCCGACCAAGCGCGACCGCCGCCAGCTCGACCGCCTCCGCGGCCGCCGCTCCTCACCCTCCTGACTCCACCCCTCCTGACCCCAACCGTCCTGACCCCCACCGTCCTGACCGCCACCCCTCCTGAAACCCCTCCGGAACCCGGTCGGCGAGCGAATCAGCCGTCGTCGGGCAGCGTCAGCCCGCGCTCGGCGAGCACCGCCCGAGCCGTGCCGAGGAACTCGGGGGTGCCCGGGAGCGGCACCCCGGGCACCGTTCGCTGGTCGGAGCGCTCGCACGTGCGGGCCATCTCGTCGAGGCCGTCGCGCTCGGCAGCGTCGACGGTCATCTCGTAACGCAGCTTGGTGAGGATCACCATCGACGCCGTCACGCACCAGGCGTCGGCCATCGGCGGCTTCCAGTCGCCGGCATCGAGGTCGGCCTTCTCGCGGTTCGACCGGCGGGTGACGACGAGCAGGTTGAGCGGGTCGTTGGCGAACTGGCGCCGCCGTTCGAGCGTCCACCCGGACGCGCCCGAGTCCCATGCCTCGGCGAGCGCGACCACGTGGTCGACGTCGATCTCGGCCGGCGCACCCGAGAACGTGACGCCGTCGAACAGCGAGTACCAGTCACCCTCGACGATCACACACGGCTGCACCAGGTCGCGCTGCACCAGCCCCTGCGCCTGGGCCAGCAGGGCGTCCTGGCGGGCGGTGCACCCCGAACCGCTGATGTCGTGCCAGTGCGGGAACTCGTCGCGCGAGTAGCCCACGCGCGGGGGTTCCTCCGCCACGACGAGGAGATCGAGCAGGCCGAGCAGCACGGCGGCCCCGGCGGCGCGGTCGGGGTCGGGCGGCTCCGGCTCGTCGAAGAACCCACACGACGACACGACGAGCGCGACCACCGCGACGACGGCCGCGACCGGCCTCACCCGCGGCCTCACCCGCACCGTTCCGCGCCGACCGCTCATGGACGGCGAGCCTACGGAGGGGGTGCGCGACCGGGACCGCCGTCGTAGCGCTCGAGCACCGACGCCGCCCACCGCTGCGGGAGCCCGACGAGATCGTCGGGAGCCAGCACCTCGGCCCCGGCACCACACCGCAGCAGCAGCACCGCGAGCCAACGCTCGTCGACGACGGCCAGCCACACCGTCATCCAACCGTCAGCGTCGAGTTCGTGCGCCAGCGTCGCGTACCGGTCCAGTACCCAGTCGCTCCCGGGCGGCAGCCGGACCACCACCTCGCGGTCGGGAACCATCCACGTCCACCGAGCACCGGCAGGCGTCGTGACGTCCCGCGCCTCGAAGTGCTCACCGGTCGGAGTCACCGACACCATCCGGTCGATCCGGAAGACCCGCTCCTCGTGCCGCAGCTCGTCGTCGGCGATCACGTACGACGTCCCGCGGTCGACGAACACGCGCTGCGGATCGACCACCCGCTCGGTGACCCGATCGGCCGGGTCGACGTACTCGATCCGGATCCGCTCGTGACCCTCGACCGCGCCGACGACGTCCGCGAGGAACGGCGGATCGTCGAGGGTCACCCGCACCGCCACCGGGCCGAGGGCGTCGTCGAGCTTGCGGCGCAGGCGGTCGGCTGCCGGCCGATGATCGCCGGGCAGCGCCTCGATCGACGCCAGCGCCACGGCGACCGACGCCGCCTGCCGGGGGGTGAGCCGGACCTCGTCGGTGAGCAACGTCGGGTGCAGCACGTTGACCGTGCCGGTCTCGGGTTCGACCCAGAACCCGTACAGCTCACCCGCGCCGTACGGCGGCGTGCCGCACATCGACGCCAACGTGAGGTCGCGCACCACCTGGTCGACGCTGGCCCCCACCCGCTCGGCGACGTCCGCCACGGGGACGGACCGCTGGCGGTAGAGCCACGGGACGATGGACAGCAGGCGGTGCAATCGCGCGGCGACCGGTTCGGGGCCGCGACGTCGACCCGGCGAGGTCGGCCGGTCCGGGATCACGGCGCCGGACGGCGGCGTGCCCACGATCGCCCGCAGCCACCCGACGACCTCGTCGCGACGTCGCGGCGGGCCGGCGAGCTCCGCCCGGTCGGCGAGCGCGAGCAGCCAGCTCCGGAACCGGGCGTCGTCGTCCACCGCCACCTTCAGCGCGACCTCGCCGAACAGGTCGACCTGACTGCGCGCGAGCACGCGTCCGGCGAGGCTCGCCCGTACCGCCGCCACCTCGTCGACGAGCACCGTCGCCACCTCCGTCGACCCCTCCGTCGCATCCCCACCACCGTCACCGGGCTCCGGCCCGTCGGCCGCCGCCCCACGGAGCAACAGGGCGAGCGATTCCTCGTCGAGATCGAGCGGCTCGACCGACCGGTGCTGCCCGTCGAGCACGTCGACGCCGGTCGCGAACCGATCCACACGGATCGCCACCGGGACGCCGGTGTCGCCGTCGTGGCCGATCGCGTGCCACGAACCGTCCGACAGCACGACCGCCCACGGCTCGAACACGTCGTCGTCGAGCTCGATCACGCGACCGTTCCGGGCAGCGTCCATCAACGTCACGACGGGGTCGGGGACCTCCACGGAGAACTCGTAGGGCGGCGTGCCGTTCGACGCTCCGGCCGTGGCACCGATCCAGCTCGACAGCCTCATCGAGGCCTCTCCGACGTGCGGGACGCTGCGGCTGACGGCCGCGAGGGCGAGCGACAGCACCAACCGTTCCTCGTCGTCGAGCTCGAGCCGGGGCAGGTGGACGTCGCGGACGTCGATCCAGTACTCCGTGCGCCCCGCGTCGGTGCCGCCCCGCACGCGCTGGTGGATGGCGATCCCGAGATCGACCACGATCGTGCGGCGATCGCTGCTGAACATCTGGTGCTGGGCGGCCGCGTCGCCGGGGTACGGGGTGGTCGGCGCCAGCGCGTCGACGATCTCGGCGCGGGTGAGCGGGCGCGGCGATTCGTGCAACAACGTCAGCAGGTTGAGCACCCGCTCGACCGGATCGACCCGCCCCTCCACCCCAGGCAGTCTGCCCCACCCCGTTCCGTCTGCCGGAACCGGCCGGATCAGGTCCATCGGCGCGGACGGTTCGCACGTCAGCTCCCATACCGTCTGCCGGAACCGGCGGGATCAGGTCGATCGGCGCGGACGGGTCGACCAGGTGGCGCGGCGGATGCGGCGGCGGTCGTGCTCGGCGGCGACCTCGGCGCGACCGTCGTCGCCCCAACCGAGCAGCGGGGCGGCGACGGCGGCGACGGCGGCGAGCTCGTCGCCGCGGATCGGGCCGAGCGTGCCGAGCACCAGGCGGCGGTCGACGATGTCGGCGAGCGTGCGGGCGCGCTCGCCGCGCACGGCGACGACCACCTGGGCGAGCACGTCGTGGCAGCCAGGACGGTCGGACACTCGAGCGGCGAGCTCGGGACGCTCGGCGATCACGTCGAGGACGAGCCCGGCCCGTCGCCCGTACAGACGGGAGAGGTGCTCGGCGAGCGGCGGCTCGACGCCGATCCCTCGTGCGTCGGCGAGGCGGCCGGCCGTGGCGAGCAGCTCGGACGGGTCGGCGGCCCACTCCCCCGCCCCGGGGACCGGGCGCCGACGAGTGGGGGAGCCGCCCGGACCGGGAGCGCCGAGCACCCGGTCGACGACGTCCTCGGCGATCGCTCGCCCGGTGGTCCACTTCCCGCCGGCGACCGACCAGAGGCCGGCCACCCCCTCGGCGGTGTGGTCGTGGACCTCGTGGCGCCGGCTCGTGGAGTACGTGTCGGCACCCGGCTCGGTCACGAGCGGACGGATGCCGACCGTGACGTCGTCGACGTCGTCGTGGGTCAGCGGCGCGGTCGGCCGGCGGCACGAGTTCACGATGGCGAGCAGTTCGTCCACGTCGTCGGGACCGGGCTCGACGTCGTCGGGCGGGACCCCGACCGGCGTGTCGGTCGGGCCGATGAACGCTCGACCCTGCCACGGCGACACGACGACGTGTCGGCCGTTGCGGGCCCGCGCCATGACGGCGTCGGTCACCCCGTCGGACACGGGTCGGGTCAGCAGGTGGACGCCCTTCGACGGCGACACCCTCGGACCGATCCGGCGCCCGGTCGCATCGGCGAGCCGGGCCAGGATCTCGCCCATCCACGGCCCGGCGGCGTTGACGACCCGATCGGCGGGAACCTCCCGCTCGGTGCCGTCCAGTGCATCGCGGAGACGCACGCCGACGACCCGACGCCCACCCGACGCCGGCTCGACCGCGAAGCCGGTCACCCCGGTGTGGGTCCGCAGCACCGCGCCGGCGGCGACCGCGTCGAGCGCGAACTCGAGCAGCATCCGTTCGGGGTGCACGTTGAGGGTGTCGGTGATCGCGACCGCGCCGCGCAGCCCGGCCGGGTCGAG
>SKSP01000296.1 GCA_007122945.1 Ilumatobacteraceae bacterium
ACGATCATCCTCGTCGCGGCGCTGACGAACAACATCGGGCACTACGGGGGCACCGTCGGGAGCTACGCCGGCAACTACCGCCTCGGCACGTTCTCGGGGATCAGCCAGTGGATCAACGAGGACCCGTTCGACATCACGCTCGACGAGGATTCCCCGGTCGTGACGAAGAAGCGCTGGCAGGGCGAGTCGGCGCACTACTACAACTACGGCGACCGGCCGCTCAAGGTCGGGAACAAGATGTTCACCGGCAGCTCGCACATGCCGACGCCGTCGAAGGCGATGTACTTCGCCAACTCGAACTCGCTGCTCGGCAACGCCAAGGGTGCCCACGACGTCATCGTCAACACGCTGCCCAAGATCGAGATGATCGTCCACAACGACTGGTTCTGGACGGCGTCGTGCGAGTACGCCGACGTGGTGTTCGGGGTCGACTCGTGGCCCGAGCGCCAGGTCCCCGACGTGTACGGGTCGGTGACGAACCCGTTCCTGCAGGCGTGGCCGGTGACGCCGGTGGAGCGGGTGTTCGACACCCTCGACGACATCGAGATCAACGCGATGTTGGCCCGCGCGCTCACCGACGCGACCGGCGACGAGCGCTTCGCCCGCTACTGGCACCACGTCACCGAGGGCTCACCCGGGGTCTACATCCAGCGGGTGTTCGACGCCAGCAACCCGACGCGGGGCTACGACTTCGAGGAGCTGCACGAGTCGTGCAAGCAGGGCACGCCGTTCTACATGATGATGCGCACCACCCCGAAGATCGTCGGGTGGGAGCAGACCAACGAGAGCGTGCCCTGGTACACCCGCTCCGGCCGGCTCGAGTTCTACCGCGACGAGCCCGAGTTCATCGAGTACGGCGAGAACCTGCCGATCCACCGCGAGCCGGTCGACGGCACCATCTACGAGCCGGGCGTGCTGATGGCACACCCACATCCGATGCTCGTGCCGACCCAACCCGACGCCTACGGGCTGTCGGTCGACGACCTCGGCACCGAGACCCGCCAGGTCCGCCACGTCGTGCGCACACCCGAGCAGATCGCCGCATCGGCGCACCCGCTGATGGCGAGCGGCTTCTCACACGTGCTGCACACCCCCAAGTTCCGCCACGCCTGTCACTCGATGGGCGCCTCGGTGGACCACGACGTGCTGTTGTTCGGCCCGTTCGGGGACATGTACCGCCACGACCCCCGCAAGCCCTGGGTCAGCGAGGGCTACGTCGACCTGCACCCCGACGACGTCGCCGAGATCGGGTGCGTCGACGGCGACTACATCTGGGTCGACGCCGACCCGAGCGACCGGCCGTTCAAGGGCTGGCAGGACCGCCCGGAGGAGCACCACGCCTTCCGCTGGCTCGTGCGAGCGCGGGTCAACCCGTCGGTCGTGCGCCACATGGCCCGCGCCTGGTTCCACTTCCACATCAGCACCCACGGCAGCGTCGAGGGTCACGACACACGGCCCGACGGCCTGGCCCGGAACCCACGCACGAACTACCAGGCGGGCTACCGCTACGGAAGCCACCAGTCGGTCACCCGCGCCTGGCTGCGTCCCACCTTGATGACCGACTCGATGACCCGCAAGAACTCGTCCGAGCAGGTGCTCGGCAAGGGGTTCGAGCTCGACGTCCACTGCGCGAACGGCGCGCCGAAGGAGTCGTTCGTCCGGTTCACCCGGGCAGAGGACGGCGGCGAGTCGGGCGAGGGCGCCTGGCACCCGGCGGCCGAGGGCTACCGACCGGGCGTCGAGAACGACGCCACGATCACCTTCCTGGCCGGCGGTTTCGTCGGCCCCGACCAGAGAGCGAGCAACGATGGCTGAGGTCTGGAACTGGCAGCTCAACCGGACGATGCAGTACCACTACGACGAGGTGCGCCCGCGCCGTCAGGCCGCCGCGGTCTTCGACACCAACAAGTGCATCGGCTGCCAGACGTGCACGATGGCGTGCAAGACGACGTGGACGTCGGGCCACGGCCAGGAGTACATGCTCTGGAACAACGTCGAGACCAAGCCGTGGGGGTCGTACCCGCTCGCCTGGGACGTCAAGGCGCTCCAACTGCTCGGCCCCCAGCACTGGGACGGCGACACCTACACCGGGGACACGATCTTCGAGGCCGCACCCGAGGACAAGCGGGCCCTCGGCTACGCGCCGTCGGACATCGAGTTCGCCTACCCCAATCGCGGCGAGGACGAGGTGAACGTGTCGATCACCCGCGAGAAGTACCACCTGAAGATGCCCCACGACATGTGGTTCTTCTACCTGCCGCGCGTCTGCAACCACTGCACGTACCCGGCCTGCCTCGAGAGCTGCTCGCGCCAGTCGATCTACAAGCGACCCGAGGACGGCGTGGTGCTGGTCGACCAGGACCGCTGCCGCGGCTACCGGGTGTGCTACGAGGCGTGCCCGTACAAGAAGATCTTCTACAACCACACGACGAAGGTCGCCGAGAAGTGCGTGTTCTGCTACCCGGCGCTCGAGCAGGGCATCCAGCCGCGGTGCATGCGCAGCTGCATCGGCAAGATCCGCTCGTTCGGCTACGTGAGCACCCCCGACGAGGCGCGCGACGACAACCCGATCGACTTCCTCGTACACGTCCGCAAGGTGGCCCTCCCGCTCTACCCGCAGTTCGGCCTCGAGCCGAACGTGTACTACATCCCGCCGATCCACGTCGACAGCGACCCGTTCCTGACGATGCTGTTCGGCCCCGGCGCCCGCCGGGCGATCGACACCTACGTCGCCGCGATGGAGGGCGACGACCGCGAGCTGCTGGCGGCCCTGCTGCTCGCCGTGTCGTCGGACCGGATCATGACCCGCTTCTCGGTCGACGACGACATGGTCAGCGGCTACACCGACGACGGCGAGCGGGCGGTCCACATGCCGATCCGGGTGCCGAACGTCGAGCGCTCGCCGTTCGATCCCGACCTGAACGTCTACCGCCTGAACACGACCTGACCCGAACCCGCCCCGACCCGAACCCGCGCGAGATGGAGGACCCCCGATGTCGATCACCCACGACCCGACGAGCGGGACACCCGACCGGACGCTCGTGTCACGCCGGCGACTGCTCGGCGCCGGTGCCGCCGGGGCCGGTGCCGTCGCACTCGGTGCCTGCGCCGACGACGGGCCCAACCTCCCCGCCGAGGGCGAGATCGTCTCGGTCCGGACGCCGTCGGTGCCCCGACGCGACCCGGCCTCGCCGCTCTGGGACGACGCACCGCCCACCGTCGTGGTGCTCGAGGGACAGATCACCGCCCCGCCCTACCGACGCGAACCCGTCGTCGCGGACATCTCCGTGCGCTCGCTCCACGACCGCGACGACGTCGCGCTCCTCGTCGAGTGGGACGACCCGCGACCCGACGCGGCGACGGTCGCGAACGACGGGTTCCGCGACGCCTGCGCGGTGCTGCTCGGCGACCCGGCGGCCGGTGAGGAACTGCGGTTCATGGGCACCCAGCAGCACCCGGTCACCCTGCTGCAGTGGAAGGCCGACTGGCAGCACGACGTCGAGCACGGCGTCCGGACCATCGACGACGAGTACCCCGACCGCAGCGTCGACGCGTACCCGCCGATCGTCACCGACGACCCGCTCGGGATCACCCCGGCCGACTACGTGACCGCCGACGCCACGCCGTGGCTCCCGGGCCTGCACGTGGGCAACCTGCTGTCCGCGCCGACGCGGACCCGCTGCGTCGAGAAGATGATCGCCTACGGGTTCGGCACGACCACCACGACCGACACCCAGGATGCCGACGGCTGGGGACGGCACGACGGTGGTCGCTGGGCGGTCGTGGTGACCAAACCGCTCGCGGCCCACGACGCCGGCGAGCTCCACCTCCGACCCCGTGGCTCGGCCACCTGTGCCTTCGCCGTCTGGTCCGGCGCCGACGGCGACGCCGGCGGGAGGAAGTCGGTCAGTACCCGCACCTACCGGCTCGTGCTGCGCGAGGCGCACGGCCCGTCGCCGTTCCCGTCATGAGCGCGACCTCGACGACGCCGTCGGTACCGACCGAGGATCTCGACGCCCGGGCGGCGGCGTTCGCCGTCGTCGCCCGACTCCTCGGTCCCGACCCGGCCGTGCTGCTCGACCGCGACGTCCTCGATCGCCTCCGCGAGGTGGTCACCGGGCTCGATCCGGTCGCCGCCGAGGAGCTCCCGGACGAACCACCGCGGGCGACCGCCGACGAGCTGTCCCGACGTTGGATCCGGTGGTTCGAGCACGGTCGCATCGCCCCGTACGAGGGGTCGAACACGCTCGTGAGCGCGGGAGGGGTCACACCCCGCCTGGCCGACGTCGCCGGCTTCTACCGGGCGTTCGGGCTGCGGGTCCACCACGAGCGTCCCGACCACGTCGTCGCCGAGCTCGAGTTCCTCGCGACGGTGCTCGGGCGCGAAGCCGCGGCCCGACGCGACGGGCACGACGACGCAGCCGCGACGTGCGACCGGGCCGTTCGCTCGTTCGTGCGCGACCACCTGGGGCCGTGGATCGGGGTGTGGGCGGCGCGCGTCGTCGCCGAGCCCGAAGTCGTCGCGTGGGCGCCCGCCGCCAGGCTCGCGGCCCGGCTGACCGAACTCGAGGCGCGCCGACGCAACGTCGTGCCGTTGCAGACCGACGCCGTCGTGCCCGCACGGGTCGACCCGCCCCTCGTCGACGCCGACGCCGAGCCGAGCTGTGGCGCCGACCCGATCGACTCGCCAGACTGACGAGGATGCCGCGGCGTACTCCACCCTTCCGGACCGCCGCGACGTGGTTCCTGCTGTCGGTGGTCGCCGTCGGGGCCTGCGCGAGCGACGCCGACATGCCGCGGGACCCCGACGTCGAGATCACCGTGCAGATGGCCGAGTACGACTTCGTCTCCGACGTGGTCCCCGAGTTCCGAGCGGGCCAGACGGTCCGGTTCGTCGTCGAGAACGTCGGTGTCATCCCGCACGAGGTGCAGGTGCTCGACACCGAGGCGACCGTGCTCGCCCAGACCGGTCCGGTCGCTGCCGGGGACCGAACCGAGCTCGTGGTGGCGTTCGACGACGCCGGTGTGTACCAGATGATCTGCGACATCGACGACCACCTCTCGCGGGGCCAGCGCGCCCTGTTCGAGGTCCGCCACGCCGACGGCACCTCGGTGCTGGAGGACTGATCCGGCTGCTCGCCGAGACGGCGTCAGCGCCGGCGCACGATCGGTTCGATCGGGCGATCACCGCGGTCGTCGATCCCCTCGAGCAGACGCCGCAGCGCGCGAGCCATCTTGGTCGCGCGCCGCACCGCGAGGTCTGCGCTCGGACCCTCGAAGCGTTCCTCGACCGTGTCGGTGAACAGCTCCAGCCAGCGGTCGTAGTGCTCCTCGCCGAACGGGGTGCGCGCGTGCACCGGCGCGTGGGCGAGCAACGGGTTGCCCTCGTACCCGGGTTCGCCGAGCAGCTGCCATGCCCAGAAGTCGATCAGCGTCGGGATGTGCACCGACCAGTCGACGTGAGCCGCCTCGAAGACCGGTCCGAGCACGTCGTCCATCGCGGCACGCCGGTAGAACGACCGAACGAGGTCGTCGATCGCCTCGCGGTCGTCGAGGTCGCGGCGGGATCGGTGGAGGGTGCGATCACTCATCCGGCGACCAGCCGGCGTTCCACCGACGTCACCGCGGGGAACAACAGGTTGTTCTCCTTGTGGACGTGGAGGTGGGTGTCGGCCTCGAGGTGGGCGAGCGCGTCGTACAACGTCCAGTAGGTCGAGCACCCGTCGTCGGGGGCCCGGTACTCACCGGTGATCTCGCGCAACGTGAGGAGCAGCTCGCCGGCCTGATCGTGCTCGCGGAGCATCTCCGAGATCGGGTTCGCCACGCTGCCGCACTGGAACGACGGCAGTTCGTCGGCCGTCGCGAGCTCGCGGATCATCGGGAACAACCCCGTCTCCTCCTTCTGGAGGTGCGGGACGAGCTCGGCGTGCAGCGCGTGGAAGGTGTCGGCCACGGCGTACAGCTCCGGGTGCCGCTCGGCGTGCGCGGCCACGACCTTCTCGACGAGGCCGGCGATGCGGGGCAGCTCGTCCCACAGGTACCGGTGATGGGTCGTCTCGAGGTGGTCGACGAGCTGCGACAACCCCATCATGGCCCACTCGGCCGGACCGTCGTCGGCGGCCGCGGCGACCGTGCGCAGCTCACCGGCCACTCGGTCGGGATCGAGCCCGAGCTCCTCGCACGCCTCGGACAGCTTGCGCAGCCCGCCACAGCAGTAGTCGAGTCCCAGCCGTTCGAGCTCGCGGGCGAGCGGCGGGTGGTACGTGACCACGTCGGCGAGTCGGGAGTGGGGGGCGATGTCGTGCATGTCGTTCCTCCTCGATCGATGAGAGCTGGGTCGGTCAGAACACCGCGGCGCCGACGGCGGTAGCGACGACGAGCACGCCGCCGAGCGCCATCTGGCGCAGTCCGAGGGTCTTGGCGGGCACGGTCGGGCGTCGCAGCCAGCGGGCCTGCAGCACGGCGAGCACGACGACGACGGCGAAGCCGAGGACGAGATCGCGCTGGAGTGCGACGGCCACCGCGGCGACCGCCATCGCGAGCAGCTGGGCGACGTCGGCGGCGAAGGGGTCGGCGACGCCGTGTCGCAGCCGGGCGATCTGGATGCGCACGAACGGTACCGATCCGACGACCCGGGCGGCGAGCACGAGCCACGCCCCAGCGGCGAGCGCGGCACCGCCGCCACCGGCGACGACGATCGCGGCCGCAGCGGCCGAGATGCCGATGGCGCCGCACATCTCGGGCACCAACCGCCGGCTGCGGCTGAAAGCGCCGTACCCGAGCTCGACGGCCACCAGCGGCGCGGCGATCACCACGACGGGCCACCAGGCCAGGCCGGCCCAGCGCCAGGCCAGGAGGACCAGCGCCACGAGGGCGAGGAGCTCGACGGCTGCCACCCGAGCGGCGAGGCCCGTGCGCGGCAGCCAGCGTCGACGCCGCACGTCGACGAGCACGAGCTCGACCGGGGTGCGCACGAGGAAGGCGACGAACGCCGCCACACCGAGCGACAGCCCCCCGGTCGACGGCGCGAGCAGCAATCCGAGGACCACCGGCTCGAGCGTCAGCCCCCAACCGCCGTGCTCGCGGGGCATCGCGACGGCGCGCCATTCGGCCCGCGCCCCACGGTCGGGGCGGGCGTCGGGACCGGTGACCGAACGGCTCCTGACGTGCACGATCCCAGGATGCGTGACGGACGGGATGCGCTGTAGGGCCCTTGTGCCCTACCGGACGCCGGCGCAGGACGGAAACCTGGACACATGGATTTCTCGATGTCGGAGCGAATGGTCGTCATCCGCGACCTGGCCCGGACGTTCGTCGACGACGAGGTGATCCCGATGGAGGGACTCCTCCTCCACGGATCGGCCGACGAGCTGGCCGCAGCCGTCGCCGACGCGCAGCGCAAGGTCCGCCAGATGGAGCTGTGGGCACCGAACCACCCGGTGGAGTACGGCGGTCTCGGGCTGACGATGGTCGAACACGGCATCTTGAGCGAGGTGCTCGGGCGGACGCCACTCGGACATCTCGTGTTCGGGACGCAGGCGCCCGACGCGGGCAACGTCGAGATCCTGCACGCCCACGCCACCGAGGTGCAGCGCGAGCGGTACCTGCGACCGCTCGTCGAGGGACGGGTCCGCAGCTGCTTCTCGATGACGGAACCGGAGACGGCGGGCTCGAACCCCGTGCTGCTCGCCACACGAGCGGTGCGCGACGCAGACCACTACGTGATCGACGGCCAGAAGTGGTTCACCTCCTCGGCCGACGGGGCCGCGTTCGCCATCGTGATGGCGGTCACCGACCCCGACGCACCGCCACACCGTCGGGCGAGCATGTTCATCGTCCCGACCGACACGCCGGGCTTCGAGCTCGTACGCAACGTGAGCGTGATGGGCCACGCCGGCGCCGGGCACGCCAGCCACGGTGAGGTGTCGTACCAGTCCTGTCGGATCCCTGCGGACCACCTCCTCGGCGAGGAGGGCGCCGGGTTCGCGATCGCCCAGGAGCGCCTCGGACCTGGTCGCATCCACCACTGCATGCGGTGGCTCGGGATCGCCGATCGGGCGCTCGAGATGATGTGCCAGCGGGCCAACGAGCGGGTGATCGATCCGGACGGCTCGACGCTCGCCGACCGCCAGGTCGTCCAGCACTGGGCTGCCGAACTCGACGCCGAGATCCGCGGCGCCCGCCTCCAGACGCTCCACGCCGCGTGGCGGATCGACACCGACGGTGCACGCGCCGCTCGGGACGAGATCGCCGCCATCAAGTTCACCGTGGCCAACACGATGCTGCGAGCGGTCGACCTCGCCATCCAGGTCCATGGCGCGCTCGGCGTCACCGACGACACGGTGCTCTCGTACTGGTACCGCCACGAACGGGCCGCGCGCATCTACGACGGTGCCGACGAGGTCCACAAGACGTCGCTGGGCCGGCGGGTCCTCGCCCGCCATCCACACGACGAACCGTTCCCCTCCCGACGAGCAACACAGGAGCCGTGACATGACCCTCGATCCCCGACCGGACGTCCGACCAGTCGACCCGCGCTCCCCCGTCCGTGAGGACGAGGTGGCGATCGCCGACCTACTGCGCGAGCACGGACCGCGCGAGGGCGCCGCCCTCGCCGAGTACGAACAGCTCGTCGAGAAGTGCGACGACCCGGGGATCCGCTACCTCGCCGAGCTGATCCTCGACGACGAGCGCCGCCATCACCGTGTGATCACCGAGATGCTGCACCAGATCGAGTCGTTCCTCTGGGAGGTCGACGTCGAGCCACAGGTCCCGTACCTGCGCGTGCACCACGACGCCGAGCTGCGCGAGGCGACCGAACAGCTGCTCAAGTTCGAGCGCGAGGACGCCGCCGAGCTGCGCAAGCTCCGCAAGCGCATGAAGTCGCAGACGAGCTCGTCGATGCTGCCGTTGCTCGTGGACCTGATGATCCACGACACGTCGAAGCACATCGCGATCCTGAAGCTCATCCGGGACCACGTGAAGAAGCGCTGACACGCGCGGCCGCGATCCGGTCGCGGTACCACCGGGCGCTCGCTTTCGGGATCCGCTCGCCCGTCGCGTGGTCGACCCAGACGAGGCCGAACCGCTGGGCGTAGCCCGAGGTCCACTCGAGGTTGTCCAGCAGGCTCCAGACGAAGTACCCGGTCATCGGGACGCCGGCGGCGGCAGCCCGTGCGACCGCGTCGACGTGCGCGTCGAGGTAGGCGATCCGGCGCTGGTCGTCGATCGTTCCGTCGGGGTCCGGCCCGTCGGAGTAACTCGCCCCGTTCTCGGTGATCACCATCGCCGCCGGCCGGTACGTCTCGTGGACGTGGACGAGGTACTCGGCGAACGCGTCGGGCGTGATCGGCCATCCCATCTCGGTGTAGCCCTCGGGGACGTCCGGACCGGGAGCGACGCCGGACTCCTCGGACTCCTCCCGGCCGGCACCGCGCACGAGACTCGTGTAGTAGTTGAGTCCCAGGAAGTCGATCGGCGCGGCGATCGCGTGGAGGTCACCGTCGAGGTCCCAGGGGATCGGATCGCCCGTCGCACCGGGGATCCGACCGCGCGCGCGGTGTGCCTCGACCATGTCGTCCGGATACCCGGTGCCGAACACCGGGTCGAAGAACCAGCGGTTGCGGAACCCGTCGAAGTGGTGCCGCGCGGCGACGTCGGCCGGGTCGTCGGAGGCCGGCGTGCTCGGTCGGCAGTCGAGCGCGATCCCGACCTCGCAGCCCGGCGACGTCGAGCGCAGCACGTCGACCGCGCGACCGTGCGACAGGAGGATGTGGTGAGCCGCCCGCAGCGCGGTCCCGCCGTCGGAGAGACCGGGCGCGAAGTCACCGGTGAAGTGGCCGAGGAACGCCGCCACCCACGGCTCGTTGTGGGTGATCCAGTGGTGCACCCGGTCACCGAGCGACCGGCCCACGACCTCGGCGTAGTGCTCGAACGCGCCAACGGTCGATCGCTCGGGCCAGCCACCGCGCTCTTGGATCACGAGCGGGAGGTCCCAGTGGTACAGCGTGGCCCACGGGGTGATGCCGGTCGCGAGGAGTGCGTCGACGAGGCGCGAGTAGAAATCCAGCCCGGCCGTGTTCGGGGTGCCGTCGCCATCGTGCACGACCCGTGTCCACGCGATCGAGAACCGGTAGGCGTCGATCCCCATGTCGGCCATGAGCGCAACGTCCTCGCGCCAGCGGTGGTAGTGGTTGCAGGCGACGTCTCCGGACTCGGGCATTCGGCCCGTGTCGGCGAAGTGGTCCCAGATCGAGGGGTCCTTGCCGTCGGCGTGGCGCGCACCCTCGATCTGATAGGCGGAGGTCCCGACCCCCCAGGTGAAGTTGCTGTCCGGCACGACGGCAGACGGTAGCGGCGGCGGCCACGCCTCGCCCGACGTCGTTACAGTGCGGGACGTGGCCACGATCGATCCCTCCACCACGCCGAACCCCGACGCGATGAAGTTCACGCTCGACGTCACGCTGCCCGAGATGCTGAACGCTTCGCGCCCCGACGAAGCGCCGGACTCGCCGTTCGTCGCCGCGGTGCTCGCCGTGGACGGCGTCGCGTCGGTGTTCGGGGTCAACGACTTCGTGACCATCACACGCGAACCCGGCGCCGACTGGGATCCGATCATCGACGCCGTCCGGGTCGCCGCCGCCGATCATCTGTGACCGAGCAGCTGTGATCCGGTTGCCGTGACCGCGACGCCGCGGCCCCGGCTGCGCTTCATCCACGTCTTCGCCATCGGCGCGGGGGCGATGTTCAGCTCGGGCTTCTTCCTGCTTCCCGGGATCGCCGCGGGCGAGACCGGCCCCTCGCTCCCCCTCGCGTACCTGCTCGCCGGTGTGCTCGTGCTCCCGACGATGCTGAGCGTCACCGAACTGGCGGTGGCGATGCCGCGCGCCGGTGGCCCGTACCACTTCTACCGACGTGCGCTCGGGCCGACCGTTGCCACCGTCGGTGGCATCGGTCTGTGGGTCGCCCTCGTGCTCAAGTCGGCATTCGCGCTGATCGGCATCGACGCCTACCTCTCCCTCGTGCTCGACCTCCCCGCCGGATCGGTCGGGCTGGTGCTCGCCGTGGCGTTCACGGTGCTCAACCTGGCAGGTGCCCGGGAGTCCGCCGTGATCCAGGTGTGGCTGGTCGCGGTGTTGCTGATCGTCCTCGTCGCGTTCGTCGTCACCGGGACGGTCACGGCGGTCGGTCTCGACGACGACCGGCTCGGCGACCGGTTCTCCCCCCTGTTCGACGGTGGTGCGCTCGGACTGCTGGCCGCGACGGCGATGGTGTTCGTCGCGTTCGCCGGCCTCCCGCAGGTCGCCAGTGTCGCCGGTGACATCCGCGACCCCGACCGCACCATCCCACGCGGCGTCCTGGCCGCCCTCGCCGTCGCGACGACGATCTACGTCACGGGAACGGCCGTGCTGGTGTGGTTGCTGCCACCCGACGAGCTGCGCGACGACACCACCCCGATCGCCACGGCAGCGGAGACGTTCGGGATCGGTGCCGCCGTGCCGCTCATCGTGATCGCCGCGCTGGCGGCGTTCGCGTCGACCGGGAACGCCGGCATCATGTCCGCGTCGCGTTACCCGCTGGCATTGGCCCGTGACGGCGTCGTGTGGGGTCGGTTCGCCCGGCTGAATGACGGCGGCGTCCCCGTCGCCGGGGTCATCGTGTCGGGGGCGACGATCGCCGTGGTCGTCACGGTCGTCGACGTGGAGGGGATCGCCAAGTTGGGAAGCGCGTTCGTGCTGATCAGCTTCGGCCTCATGAACGCCGCGGTGATCGTCCTGCGCCGAGCCCACGTGCCCGACTACCACCCGACGTTCCGGGCCCCGGGCGTGCCGTGGGTCCCGGCGATCGGCGTCGCGACGAGCGTGGTGCTCGTGATCGACCTGGGGCTGATTCCCGTGGTCGCGGCGCTGGTGGTGGTGGCCGGTGGCACGGGCTGGCACCGGTGGGCACGACGGGGTGCCGATGACGTGCCGGGCGCGCTCAGGTGGCAACGGCGACGACGCCGGTGGCGGCTGGACGACGACGACATCGCAGCGCTGCAGGAGGTGGGGCCGCGAGCGGAGGACCGAGCACCCGAGGTGCTCGACCGGACCGAGGCGCGCCGCACGAACGCAGGTGTCGGGATCGACCGCGTCCGCCTGGCGGCCGCTGAGGCGCTCGCCATCGCCGAGCACGTCGCTCCGGACGAGGCGGCCGCCTGGCTCGGGGATGGTCGACACCCCGTCGTGACGATCGATACCAGCGATGACGGCCGGACCGTCGGCGAGGTGCACGTGGTCGGCATCGACGGTCCCGGCGACCTCGTCGTCGCGCTCGCCTGGTCGCCCGAGGACGGACGACGCGGCACCACCGTGGCCGTGGTGGCGGTGTCCGACATGAGCGAGGAGCGCCCCGCCCGGATCGCCGCGCTGCTCGTGACGCAGCTCGCCGACGACGAGCTCCGCGGCTCGTGGCCGGACGACCCGGACCTCGTCGCAGACGTGCTCTCGGCCGATGCCGCCCGCCGGCAGGGCGGCGACGAACCCCCGCGCTGATCCTGGTGGGGCGGGTGGAGACCGTCAGGCGCGGTCGAGCTCGACCGACACCGTCGGGAGCTCACGGACGACCTGCAGCAGGTGGGTCTGCCAGAAGTCTTCGAGCCGGTCGAGCAACGGCGATCCCTCGTGGAGCCGCACCTGTTCGATCCGCATCGAGTCGCGGGTGTACACCCCGACGTCGTAGGGCGGCCCGACCGACAGGTTGGCGCGGGTGGTGCTCATCATCGACCCGAGCCCGACCTTGGCCGCGGTGACGAGGTCGACGTCGGGTCGCATCGCGAACTCGAGCATGAACTTGCCGTACTTGGTCTCGCCGATCTGGAGGAACGGACGGTCCTCGGAGGCCCGGATGTAGTTGCCCTCCGGGTAGACGAGCAGGATGTCAGGATCCTCACCGGCGATCTGACCGCCGAGGATGAACGTGCACGTGCCGTCCGCACCGATGGCGTCGAGGGCGTCGCGATGACGAGCGGCGACCTCACGGCTCAGGCGCCCGATGTAGGTTGCCGACGCCCGCGTTGGTGCGGGTGTCCGAGACGAACACCAGCCCCTCGTCGAGACGGGCCGCCAGGCAATAGGTCATGGAAGCTCCGTTCCGTCGAGGGGCCGGGTTGTCGGGACGGCGTCAGCGTACGTCAGCCGTACGGGTGGTGGCTCAGACTCTGCCGCGTCGACCGAAGCCGACGAAGCCGCTCACGACGAACAGCACGAGGCTGATGATGAGGAGCCAGATGAGCCCCTCGACGAACAGGCCGATCCCTCCGACGAGGAGGGCCAGCAACAGCAGGATGATGATCAATGCACTCATGTCGCTGCGAGTACCCGTTCCCCGATCGCCCAAACCGATCGCGCCGCGTCCATGCCGTGACTTCACCCGGTCGGGTGACACCCGCTCGAGACGTCGTTCCCGTGCCCTGACCAGGCGGCGAGTCGGACGCCCCTCGGGGAGAGGGCGAACGGGGAGAGGGCGGAGCCTGCGCTCGCTGGTCACGATCCCGTCACCACGGCGGAGAATCGACCAGCAAGCGGCGTGCATCGTGGACGACCCTGCCGACCGTGCACGTCTGATCACTGCAGCGTCGTCGACCCGACAACGGCGAGTGGGCATCAGGAGACATCTCTCGAACCCCTCCGACGCGTTGCGAGCACCGACGTCCGCCTCAACCGGGACAGCACCACGATGACCGCGCAGAGCGTGACGGGCACGCCGGCTCACGTGCAAGCACCCAGCAGCTTCGGCGATTCCGACGCCAACGAGAGCTGCCTTCACCCGTTCAGCGCGTACCATTTCGGCATGGCGTTCGAGCGCATCACCGTCGACCCGAACCGGATGGGGGGCGTGCCCTGCATCCGCGACCTGCGCGTCACCGTCGGCATGGTGCTCGGCCAGCTCGCCGGCGGGCGAACGATCGAAGAGATGCTCGCCGACTACCCGTATCTCGAACGCGCCGATGTGCTCGCCGCCCTCGAGTACGCATCCGTGGTCGTGAACGAGCGTGAGGTCCCGGTCGCCCGACCCGCATGAGGCTCCTTCTCGACGCGAATCTGTCACCGCAACTGCTGGAACCACTACGAGAGGCCGGACACGACACCACGCACGTGATGGAGGTGGATCTGCTCACCGCCACGGACTCAGCGATCTTCGATCACGCGGTTGCAGAAGACTTCACCGTCGTGACCGCCGACAGTGACTTCCCCATGCTGCTGGCGCTCCGCCGCGCCGATCGCCCGTCGGTGATCCACCTCCGCCATGTCGCCGAACTCGGACCGGACGAGCACGTGAAGCTCCTCGTTGCCAACCTCCCGACGATCGCCGACGACCTGGAACGCGGCGTGATCGTGTCCATGAGCCCGACACGGCTCGCCATCCGCGACCTGCCCGTGCGCTGAACGGTGTCGCGACACCCGGCTTTCGGAACGCCGCGCCGCCACCTGGGACTTCGTCGGGTTCGAATGTGCATACGAGGGATCCGTACGAGTGGGCGCAGAGGGACTCGAACCCCCGACATCTTCCTTGTAAGTCGGCTCCGTGACGTTCGCTGACGTTCGTAGATATCTGCTGAGCAGGTGTTTTACGAAATCCTTGTCCACCGATGTGCGTCGACGTACGCTGCCGTTACCCAGTGCGTTACCCAGTGGATTGGTGAGAGCCGATGTCGCGAGTGCGAGGGAACGGTGAAGGTTCGGTCT
>SKSP01000037.1 GCA_007122945.1 Ilumatobacteraceae bacterium
AGATCTCCCGGTAGCGCGTGAACGCGTCGCGACAGGTGCCGTCGCTGAAGAAGCGGTAGGGGTGGAAGGCCATGTCGTGCTCCGTTCGGTCGGCCGGGTCCCGATGGTCGGTGGTCGGTGGTCGGTGGTCGGTGGGCGGTGGGCGGTGGGCGGGCCCGGCGGTGGGTCACCGGTGTAGACGATCGCAGATCTGCGGACTCATCGGCGTCGGGGGCGGGAGCGGCCGAGCCAGCGGGTCACGCCGGTGAGCGATCCGCTTCGAGCTCGGCCCCGTGATCGGGTGCCGGGTCGTCGGACGTCGGTCCGGCCGGCGGGGCGACCATCTCGCGGTACTCGTGGGCGAGGAGCTCACCGACGTCGCCCCGTCGGGCGCGGTGGTCGGCCCACAGTCGCAGGCACGAGGGCTGGATCAGCACGGCGGCGACGAAGGAGTAGACGATGGTGATCGCCACGATCGTGCCGAACTGCTGGATCGGGACGAGCGACGCGAAGGTCAGGACCCCGAAACCACCCGCAGTGGTGGCGGCCGACCCGGCCATGGCGCCGCCGGTGTGCCGGACGGTGTTGCGGATGGCTTCGTCGACGGTGTCGTAGCGGCGACGGTCCTCGAGGAACCGGTGCGTGATGTGGATGCCGAACGGGACGCCGATGCCGATGCCGAGGCTCGCGACCATCGCGGTGAGCACGTTGAAGCTGATCCCGAGCAGCCACATCGTGCCCAGCACCCAGGTGACGACGGCGAGCGACGGGATCATCGTGATGAGGCCGAGCACCGGCTTGCGGTCGTTGATGCCGTAGTAGCCGACGAGCAGGGCGAGGGCGGCCGCGAGGGTGATCACGATCCCGCGGGTCTGGCTGGCCGTGAGCGCGTCGAGCGATTCGTCGATGACGAGCATCTCGGACGTGACCACGGCCGTCAGGCCCAGGTCGCGGACCGGCTCGAGCAGCGGGTCGATGGCGGCGGCGAGGTCCTTGGCGCCCTCCTGGCCGGCGGTCGTACCGATCGTGACGAGCGCTGCGTCGCCGTCGGGTGCGACCGTTCGCTCGATCTGGGCGACGCCGGCACTGACGCGCACGTCGTCGATCACGGCGACCTGCTCGGCGAAGGTGCCGAGGCGGGCGGAGACGGCGTCGGTCTCGACGTCGCCGTCGAGGAGCACGAGCGTGGTCTCGTTGACATCGCCGGAGAACAGCACCTCGATCCGGTCGATCAGTCGCTCGATCGCGGAGCCGTCGGGGATGAAGTCGTCCTGGCTGAAGCTGGTGGACACCTGGGTCGCGGCCCCCGCGGCGAGCAGGCTGATCGCGGCGGCGACGCCGAGCACGATCTTCGGCGCCCGTTCGGCGAGAACCGAGGTGCGGCCGATCAACGTGGCGAGGCCCTCGGCGGGCCGGCGTTCCCGGACTCGGCGTCCGCGGCCGATGCGTCGGCTGTCGAGCAGGTTCCGGGCCGACGGGACGACGGTGGTCATGAACACGAACGCGGAGAGGACCCCGACGGCGGTGAACACGCCGAAGTCGGCCATCGGCGGGAGCGGGGAGAGCACGTTGGTGAGGAAGCCGACGGCGGTGGTGATCGTGGCGAGCGCGAGGGCGCCGCCGACGGTGCGGACCGCCATCGCGGCCGACCGGTCCGGAGCGATCCCGTGGGACCGCTCCTCCCGGTACCGGGTGGTGATGTGGATCGCGTAGTCGATGCCGAGGCCGACGATGAGCACCGGCACGATCGTCGCGATCTGGGAGAACGGGCCGACCAGCCCGAGGTAGGACGGGCCGAGGAGCACGGCGATCCCCATCATCCACGTGATCGACGCGACCAGGCCGACGACGCCGATGACGACGTCGCTGAACGTCCGGTACTGGACGGCGAGGATGCCGAGGATCAGCAGCAACGACAGGCCGAGCAGGAACGACATCTCCGAGTCGGACTCCTCCTGGAGCGCCTGGGCGAACAGGGCGGCGTTGAACGGCGACACGTCGATCACGTCGGTGCCGAGACCGTCGACGGCGTCGGCCAGGTCGAGCGACAGGTCGCGCACCTCCCCCAAGGTCATCTGCGGCGGGAAGTCGACGACGACGACACCCGCTTCGGCCCGCCCGGTCGACGGATCGGCGTCGCTCGAGGCGAGCCGGATCGCGCCGGCGTCCCACGCCGTCGCCACGGCCGCGTCGATCTCGGCGTCGGTGGCGGTCGCCAGGTCGGCGCCCCCGGTGGCGAGGATCTCCAGCACCGGGTCGGCGAACGACGTCGCGGGCGCGATGTCGGCGCCGGTGGCGTCGAGCACCCCGTTCAGCGCGACGGTCACGTCGGCGGCGACCCCCAACCCCTCGGAGCCCCACGCGTCACCGCCGGGGCCGGCGTCGATCACCACCTGCAACGCGTCGCCGCCCCCGCCGAACTCTTCTTGCGCCCGCTCGAACGCCTCCGCGACCTCGCTCCCGGGCGCGAACGCGGTCAGTTCGGTGTCGGTGGTCTGCTGCGTGGCGAACACGCCGAGCAGCACCGTGATCACGGCGGCGACCGCGACGACCCAGCGGGGTCGGTCGCGCACGACCGTCGACAGACGGGACAACAACCAGTTCATTCGGGCTCCTGGGGCCGAGGGTTGTGGCACGAGATGACGTCGTGACACTCAGTGCCAGTTAAGCTACCGGACATGGCGTTGCCGGCAACCACGCCCGATCCGCGGTCGGGGCTGCGGGCCCGCAACCTCGCCCGCAACCAGGCCGAGGTCGCCGCGGTCGCGCTGCGCCTGTTCACCGAACGGGGCTTCGACGAGGTGACGGTCGACGACATCGCCGCGGCGGCCGGCATCTCCCGGCGCACCTTCTTCCGCTACTTCGACGCCAAGGAGGACGCCGCCCTCCCCCACGAAGAGGAGACGCTCGCGCAGCTCCGCGCGCTGCTCGCCGAGCGGCCCGCCGACGAGCCGGTCCTGGTGACCATCCGGCGGGCGACCGTCACGCTGCTGACGGAGATGGTGTCGGCCGACCGCGAGATCGCCGTGGCGCGGCTGCGGTTGGTCCACGACACGCCCGCCGTCCACGCCCGCAGCCTCGAACTGCGCACGTACTGGGAGACCGCTGTCCGCGACGTGATCGCCGAGCACCTCGGCGTCGAACCGGCCACCAGCCTCGTCGCGACCGTCACCGCGGCAGCCGCCGTGGGCGCCGCCCGCGCCGCGGTCGAGGTGTGGATCGCGGACGGGGCCGACGGCGACATCGCCGACTACGTCACCCGTGCCTTCGACGTGCTCGCCGACGTCCCCCCGCCTCCCACCCCGACCTCCGGTTGACCACCGTGGCCGATCAGGTGGTGTCGAGGTCGCGGCGCTCGAAGGCGAGCACCCCGGCGGTCGCCGAGACGACGGCGGCCGTGGTGAGGATCGCGATCGGGAGCGGTGCGAACGCGTCGAGCGGAACGGCGGCGTGGTGCTCGAACGGGGAGACGCCGAACGCGATGTCGGGCAGTCCGACCAGCGAACCGAACGTGCCGACGACGACGCCGTAGCCGACGATCGCCCACGCGAGGGGAACGGCCCGGGAGCGAACCCCGTAGAGGAGGACGGCGACGCCGAGCGTGACGAGCACCGACGGGACCGCGTTGAGGTGGGCGCCGGTGAGCTCGGCGACGTGGCGCCGATCGCCGGTGGCGACGGCGGCACCGACGCCGGTCGTGATGCCGGTGACGAGGAGGATCGCGAACGCGCCGAGCGCGGTCGCGGCGACGTTGGCGCCGAGCCAGGCACGACGGCTGACCGGTGTTGCGAGCAGCGGCTCGCCACGGCCACCGGCCTCCTCGTCGCGATAGCCCTGCACGGCGAGGACGCAGTACGCGGCGGTGAGGAACGCCATGAACGTGGCCATGTAGGCGAGATAGCCGGCGAGCAGGTCGTCGGTGCCGAACACGTCCCGGAAGACGTCGGGCATGTCGTCGATCGCGTCGAGGAGCGGGTCGGCGAACGCCCCGAACACGATCCCGCTGACCGCGAGCGCCGCTCCCCATCCGACGATCGCCGCTCGTTGGAGCCGGAGCGCGAGCCCGAGCGGCGTACCGAGCGCCGGGCGGGCGCGCGGCGGCCCGGGTCGCACCGCGAACAGGCTGGCGCCGACGTCGCGGTGCCGCGACAGCCAGAACCCGGCCACGGTCGTGGCCGCGGCGAGCACGATCAGGGGGACGAGGGGCCACCACCGGTCGTACACGAACGGAGCGGTCTGTTGGGCCCAGCCGAGCGGTGAGGCCCACGAGAGTGCCGAGCCCCCCTGGC
>SKSP01000263.1 GCA_007122945.1 Ilumatobacteraceae bacterium
CGACACCGGCTCGATCGCCCCTGAGCTGGTCGCGCCGGGCGCGATGGCCGCGGCCAAGGGTGATGGCGGCGGCGGGCGGAGCAGCGAGTCGGAGAGCGTGACCGAGCCCGCCAAGGTGATGCGGATCGGTTCGATGGTCAAGCAGCTCCTCGAGGAGGTGCGCTCCGCTCCGCTCGACGAGGCCAGCCGCGAACGCCTCGCGGAGATCTACGAGCGGTCGATCGTCGAACTCTCGTCGTCGTTGTCGGAGGATCTCCAGCACGAGCTGCACAACCTGGCGCTGCCGTTCCGCGACGACACGATCCCGAGCGAGCCCGAGCTGCGGGTCGCCAAGGCGCAGCTCGTCGGCTGGCTCGAGGGGCTCTTCCACGGCATCCAGGCCACGCTGTTCGCCCAGCAGGTGGCGGCGCGCCAACAGCTCGAGCAGATGCGCCAGCTCCCGCACGGTGGCGGACCAGATGGTGCTCAGGGGCAACAGCCGACATCGGTGAACCGCCCGGGCACGTACCTCTGAGCGGCTGGTACAGTCGGCGAATCACACCCGTGTGATTCGCCGCTCCTCCCATGGATCCGTTCACCCATCTCCACGTCCACACCGAGTTCTCGATGCTCGACGGCGCGGCGCGCCTCGACGAGTTGGTCGCCAAGGCGGTGGCCGACGGGCAACCCGCGATCGGCATCACCGACCACGGCAACATGTACGGCACCCTCGAGTTCTACAAGGAGTGTCGCAAGCAGGGTCTCAAGCCGATCATCGGGACCGAGGCCTACATGGCCCACGACCACCGCAGCGAGCGCCCCGCCCGGCGCGGCCGGCTCGACGACTCCGGCGGCGACACCGAGGGCGGCAAGAAGCTCTACTACCACCTCACGCTGCTCGCCGAGAACGAGATCGGCTACCGCAACCTGATCCAGCTGTCGAGCCTGGCGTTCATGGAGGGCTACTACTACAAGCCGCGCCTCGACTGGGAGCTGCTCGAGAAGTACCACGAGGGGCTCGTCGCCACCACCGGGTGCCTCGGCGGTCACGTCCTCCAGTCGTTGCTGAACGGCGACGAGAAGGGAGCGCTCGACAAGGCCGGGCGGCTCCAGGAGATCTTCGGGCGCGACAACCTGTTCGTCGAGTTGCAGGATCACGGGCTGCCCGCCCAGCGCGAGACCAACCCGAAGCTGATCGACATCGCCCGCCGCATCGGGGCGCCGCTGCTCGCGACGAACGACTCGCACTACACCCACCGCGAAGACCACGAGGCCCACGACGCCCTGCTGTGCGTGCAGACCGGGGCGATGCTGTCGGACCCGAAGCGGTTCAAGTTCGAGGGCCAGGAGCACTACCTGAAGTCGTCGGCCGAGATGCGGTACCTGTTCCGCGATCATCCCGAGGCGTGCGACAACACGTTGTGGATCGCCGAGCGGGCCGAGCTCGAGATCACCTTCGGCGATGCCCTGCTGCCCGACTTCCCGATCCCCGCCGAGTTCGGCGACGACGCGGCCGCGTACCTCCAGCACCTGACGTGGAAAGGTGCCGAGGAGCGATGGGGCACCGAGCTGCCGAGCTCGGCGATGGAACGGCTGGCGTACGAGCTCAAGGTCATCAACGACATGGGCTTCGCGTCGTACTTCCTGATCACCTGGGACCTCATCCGCCACGCCCGCGAGGCCGGGATCCGGGTCGGGCCCGGGCGGGGCTCGGCGGCCGGGTGCGCGGTCGCGTACTGCCTGCGGATCACCGACCTCGACCCGATCCGCTACGACCTGCTGTTCGAGCGGTTCCTCAACCCGAGCCGGGTGTCGATGCCCGACATCGACATGGACTTCGACTCGCGCTACCGCGACGAGATGATCCGGTACGCCGCCGAGCGGTACGGGCGCGACCACGTCGCCCAGATCATCACCTTCGGCACCATCAAGGCGCGCAACGCCGTGCGCGACGCGGCCCGGGTGCTCGGCTACCCGTACGGGACGGGCGACAAGATCGCCAAGGCGATGCCACCGCTCGTCATGGGCCGCGACACACCGCTGCGCTACTGCTTCGAGCAGCACCCCAAGTACGTCGACGGCTACAAGGCGGCGTCCGAGCTGCGGGCGATGTACGAAGCCGACACCGACGTCAAGCGGGTGGTCGACGTCGCCAAGGGCCTCGAGGGTCTGAAGCGCTCCGACGGCATCCACGCCGCGGCCGTGGTGATCACCAAGGAGCCGCTGACCCACTACCTGCCGGTGCAGCGCAAGCCGGAGTCGGGGCAGGCCCCCGAGGACGCCCCCGTCGTCACGCAGTACGAGATGCACGGTGTCGAGGAGCTGGGCCTGCTGAAGATGGACTTCCTCGGCCTGCGCAACCTCGACGTGATCACCGACACCGTCGAGATGGTGCGCGCCGCACGCGATCCCGAGTTCGACATCGACACCGTCTCGCTGGACGACGCGACGACGTTCGACCTGCTCTCGCGCGGTCAGACCATCGGCGTGTTCCAGCTGGAGTCGCCGCCGATGCGTCAGCTCCTGAAGGCCCTCGCCCCGAACAGCTTCGAGGACGTCTCGGCGGTGCTCGCGCTCTACCGGCCCGGGCCGATGAGCGTCAACATGCACTACGACTACGCGGACCGCAAGAACGGCCGCAAGCCGGTCGAGTACTTCCACGACGACGCCGAGGAGGTCCTGTCCGACACGTTCGGGCTGATGATCTACCAGGAGAGCGTCATGCGGGTGGCGCAGAAGTTCGCCGGGTACTCCCTCGCCGAAGCCGACAACCTCCGCAAGGCCTGCGGGAAGAAGATCCGCGAACTGATGGCCAAAGAGCGCGACGCGTTCGAGGCCGGGTGCGAGCGGACCGGCTACGGGGCGGCGCTCGGCAAGCAGTTGTTCGACGTGATCGAGAAGTTCGCCGACTACGCGTTCAACAAGAGCCACACGTTCGGCTACGGGCTCGTCACCTACCAGACCGCGTACCTGAAGGCGCACTACCCCGTCGAGTACCTCGCGTGTCTGCTCACGAGCGTCAAGAGCAACCTCGACAAGGCGGCGGTGTACCTGTCCGATGCCCGGTCGATGGGGATCAAGGTGCTCACTCCCGACGTCAACCGCTCGATGGTCGACTTCGCGACCCTCACCCCCGACGAGCTCCCCGAGGGCGTCACGTTGCCGATCGGGAGCCCCGGCGCGATCACGTTCGGGCTGTCCGCGGTGCGCAACGTCGGCGAGGCGCTCGTCGGCATGCTGATCGCCGAGCGCGAGGAGAACGGCGCGTTCACGAGCTTCCACGACTTCGTCGAGCGGGTGCCCGAGTCGGTGCTCAACAAGCGCACGGTCGAGTCCCTGATCAAGGCCGGCGCGTTCGACTCGCTCGGACACCCGCGGCGCGGCCTGCTGGCGGTGTTCGAGCAGATCATCGACACCACCGTCGTGCGCCGCCGCGAGCGGGACAAGGGCGTGATGAGCCTGTTCGGCGAGTGGGGCGCCGACGGCGACGGTGGGGACGCCGGGTTCGACGAGCGCACGCCGATCCCCGACATCGAGTACGACAAGGCCGATCGGCTCCGGTACGAGAAGGAGATGCTCGGGCTGTACGTGTCGGACCACCCGCTGTTCGGGGTCGAGGCGGCCCTGAAGCGCAAGGTCGACCAGTCGATCCACGACCTGCAGACGCTGGAGGACGGCGCCCAGGTCACGGTCGGCGGGGTGATCACGAACCTCGCCCGCAAGTTCACCAAGCGGGGCGATCAGATGGCGGTGTTCGTCCTGGAGGACCTCGAGGCGAACATCGAGGTCACGGTGTTCCCCCGCACGCTCGCCGAGCAGGGCCACAAGCTCGTCGACGACATCATCGTCGCGATCACCGGTCGTCTCGATCGGCGCGACGAGTCACGGTTCGGCCTGATCGCGCAGAACGTCAACGTGCTGGCGAACCTGTCGGACGGACCGGCGCCGCCGCTGCGGTTGCGCATCCCGGCGACCTCGCTCGACGAGCTGCGGATCCAGCGCCTCAAGCGGATCCTGCGCGACCACCCGGGTGACTCGATCGTCCACATCGACATGGGTCAGCACAAGGTGCTGCGCCTGTCCGACGAGTTCCGGGTCGACGTCGACCACGCGGTGGGGGAGCTGCGGATGGCGTTCGGTCACGACGCCGTCGTGCTGTGACCCGCGCGCCGATCAGGCGTCGACGCAGGACGTCACCAACCGGAGGGCCTCGTCAGCCGTCATCGGCGGCCCGAGGTGGAAGCCCTGACCGAG
>SKSP01000129.1 GCA_007122945.1 Ilumatobacteraceae bacterium
GCGCCATCTCTACACCCAGCGACTCGCGTACTTCGTGACAATCGTGACCCTCACCGCTGCCGTGGTGTTCGCGCTCCTGGCGTCCAACGGTTGAGCACACGCACGGTGGACCAGTGCCGTGGGGACTGTCAGACGCTCCCTTGTCAAGCCGCGATGACGTGAGCTGGTTCTCGGCGTCGTGATTCGTCTTTCCACATGCGTCGGATGACGCGATTGGCGAGGTGTCGTTTGTGGGCTCGACGTGCTTCTCGCCGGGTCTTGCCTTCGGCGACTTTGCGGTCGATGAAGGTGCGGGCTTCGTCGAGGTCGCGGTGCTGGGTGACGCTGGCGATGTAGAGCGTGCTGTTGATCCGGCGGTTGCCGCCGAAGTCGAGGCGGTGTTTCACGGGGAGCCCGGTTCCTTCGCCTGATGACAGCGCGACCGCGCCGGTGCCGCACCAGCGGGCGAACTTGGACTCGCGTGCGAACCGGAACGGGTCACCGACTTCGGTGAGCAGGGTCGCGGCGGCGATCGGGCCGATGCCGGGTTCGTCACGCAGTGTGGTGCCGTGCTCGTCGAGCAGCTGGTCGATGTCGCGTTCGAGCTCGCGGATCTGGCGGCGAGCCGCTCGGTCTTGATCGACGAGCGGGATCAGCCATGAGAGCCGATACTCGCCGGCCGCTGTCGACACGATCGAGGTGTCGATGTCTTCGAGCCGGCGCAGGCGGCCTTCGATCTTGCCGCTGGCGGTGAGCTGGTCGCGGATCTCGATGGGCAGCTTGGTGATCTGGTCCTGGACGTGGTGAAGGACCAGCGTGCGGGTGCTCACGAGCATGCGGCGGTGTTCGAGGACGGCTTCGATCTTGGCGACGAGCGGGTCGTAGACCTCGAGCGCTTGGACGGGACCGAGCGTGGGTTCCGCGAGCAGCGCTCTGGCCGCCGCGATGGCGTCGACGTGGTCGGTCTTGTCCAGTCGACGCGCCCGGCGCTGAGCTGCGGTGCGTTGAGGCGGGACTTCGCGGCAGTCGAACCCGGCTGCCACGTACGCGATCGCGGCATGGGCACCCCATCCAGCGGAGCCTTCGATCCCGACGAGTTCAACGCCGTGAGCGGTCAGCATCTCGACGCCGGCGAGATAGCCCGCAGCACTCGCACCGAACACTGCGTGGGCGAGTTCGACGCCGTTCGTGTCGACGACGCCGATGGTGTAGGTGTCTTGGTGCGGGTCGATTCCCGCGATGGGTGATGTCATCATGAAGGCTCCTGCTGGTTGCTTGGTCGTTGCCGGTGGGTCCGGGAACGGCAGGGGCGCTTCGTCAGATCCGAGTCGAGACAGTCAGGCTCCCTTCGAGACAGGAGCGCACCTGCCGGTCCCACACCCGGCGCGACAGGTCTGACAACAGGCACGAAGCCAATGAACGCGTGGAGTCAGCACCGGATGCAGGAACCGGACCGTAACCCTCCGGATGAGGGCGCCGGCGGCTTCACGATGACACTCGGATCCGCGGTGTAACTGGTCTGGCCTGAAACGCTGAGCGACCCGCTCGGCGAGAAGGACAGACAACCATGACCAATCATGATGTGGCGGTGGCGACACCGCGCGACGACACGAACAACGACGAGCGGCCGGACCGGTCGCTCGCTGAGCAGCTGGTCGACCAGGCCAAAGCTGACGGCAAGAACCTCGTCGGCCCGGGAGGGCTGCTGGCCGATCTGACCAAGCAGGTCCTCGAGACCGGGTTGGAGGTCGAGATGGAAGAACATGTCGGCTACCCGAAGCACGCCGCGGAGGGCCGCAACCACGGCAACAGCCGCAACGGGACGAGGTCGAAGACGGTGATCACCGAGATCGGTCCGGTCGAGATCGACGTGCCGAGGGATCGTGACGGCAGTTTCGAGCCGGCAACGATCCGCAAGAACCAGCGTCGCCTCGACGGTGTCGATTCGATGGTGATCTCGCTCACCGCGAAAGGGCTCACGACTGGCGAGGTCGAAGCACATCTGGCTGAGGTGTACTCGACGAACATCTCTCGTGAGACGATCTCCAAGATCACCGACCGGGTGCTCGGCGAGCTCGCCGACTGGCAGAACCGGCCGCTCGACCGCGTGTATCCGGTGGTGTTCATCGACGCGATCGTGGTGAAGATCCGCGACGGCCAAGTCGCCAACCGGCCCGTGTATGCGGCGATCGGAGTGACCGTGGATGGTCAACGCGACATCCTCGGGCTGTGGGTCGGCACCGGCGGCGAAGGCGCCAAGTACTGGCTCCAGGTGCTCACCGAGATCAAGAACCGCGGGGTCGACGACGTGTGCATCGTCGTGTGCGACGGCCTCAAAGGCTTACCGGAGTCGATCGAAGCGACGTGGCCTTTGGCGATCGTGCAGACCTGTGTGCTGCATCTGCTGCGCAACACGTTCCGGCTCGCCAGCCGCAAAGACTGGGACAAGATGGCCCGCGATCTGCGACCGGTCTACACCGCCGTCAACGAAGCCGACGCCGCCGCCCGCCTCGATGAATTCCACACCATCTGGGGCAACCGCTACCCGGCGATCAGAACGTTGTGGACGAACGCGTGGTCCGAGTTCGTGCCGTTCTTGGACTACTCACCCGAGATCCGACGGGTGATCTACTCGACCAACGCGATCGAGTCGCTCAACGCCAGGTTCCGGCGGGCGACCCGGGCACGGGGCCACTTCCCCAACGAGCAGGCCGCCATGAAGTGCCTCTACTTGGTGGTGCGTTCGCTCGACCCGAAAGGCACCGGCCAGGAACGCTGGATGAACCGCTGGAAGCCCGCCCTCAACGCCTTCGCGATCACCTTCGAAGGTCGCCTCTTCTGAGGCTCTACGATCCCCAACAACAATGACCGCCAGATCAGTTACACCAACGATCCGAGTGTCATCGTGAGCGTGCCGGCGCTCTCATCCGGAGAGTTACGGTCCGGTTCCTGCACCCGGCGCTGACTCCACAAACCATTGGCTCTCGTGCCTGTTGTCAGACGTGTCGTGCCGGGTGTGGGACCGGCAGGTGCGCTCCTGTCTTGAAGGGAGCCTGTCGAACTCGACTCGGATCTGACGAAGCGCTCCTGCCGTTCCCGGACCCACCGGCAACGACCAAGCAACCAGCAGGAGACCTCCATGATGACATCACCGGTCGCGGGAATCGACCCGCACCAGGACAGCTACACGATCGGCATCGTCAACCCGAACGGTGTCGAGCTCGCCCACGAGACGTTCCCGACGAGCGCATCCGGCTACCTCGACGGCATCGAGTTGCTGACCACGCACGGTGTCGAACAAGTCGGCATCGAAGGTTCTGCTGGTTGGGGTGCGCACGCTGCGATCGCGTTCGTGGCCGCCGGGTTCGACTGCCGCGAGGTCCCCGCTCAACGTTCGGCTGCACAGCGCCGTTCGCGTCGGCTGGACAAGACCGACGTCGTTGATGCCGTCGCTGCCGCACGCGCATTGTTGGCCGAACCAGGCCTCGGACCAGTCCAGGCCCTCGAGGTCTACGACTCGCTCGTCGCCAAGATCGAGGCCGTGCTCGAACATCGGCGGATGCTCGTCGCAGTGCGCACGCTGGTGCTTCAACACGCCCAGGATCAGATCAGCAAACTTCCAGTCGAGATCCGCGATCAGCTCACCACGACCGGCAAGATCGAAGGCCGCCTTCGCCGACTCGAGCAGGTTGATACCTCAGCGGTGTCGACACTCGCCGGCGAGTATCGACTGTCGTGGCTGATCGCGCTCGTCGATCAAGACCGCGCTGCGCGCCGCCAGGTCCGTCAACTCGAACGCGACATCGACCAGCTGCTCGACGAGCACGGCACCACACTGCGTGACGAACCCGGCATCGGCCCGATCGCCGCCGCAACATTGCTTGTCGAGGTCGGCGACCCGTTCCGATTCGCGCGCGAGTCGAAGTTCGCTCGCTGGTCAGGCACCGGCGCAGTCGCACTGTCCTCCGGTGAGGGCGACGGCCGGCCCGTCAAGCACCGGCTCGACTTTCGTGGGAACCGGCGGATCAACAGCGTGCTCTACATCGCCAGCGTCACCCAGCAACGCAATCATGACGACGCCCGCGTCTACCTGGAGCGCAAACTCGGCGAGGGCAAGACCCGACGCGAAGCACGCCGAGCCCACAAGCGACACCTCGCCAACCGAGTCATCCGCCGCATGTGGAACGACGAATCACGCCGCCGGGAACGACCCGTCACCGTCGCCGCTTGA
>SKSP01000131.1 GCA_007122945.1 Ilumatobacteraceae bacterium
CCCGTTGTCGTCCCCGTTGTCGTCCCCCGCCAGGTCGTCGAGATCGTCGTCGTCGGCGTCCGGTCGGGGGTGGGGTCCGAACGCGTACGTCGGCGCGCCGGTCTCGGCGGACAACCACGCCGCGAGCGGTGAGTGGTCGGCGTGGCAGTGCGTCACGAGGATCGCCCGCACCCGCTCGCCGGCGAGCGCCGCCGCGAGCGCGTCGCGATGGCTGGGGAGATCGGGACCCGGGTCGATCACGACCACGTCGTCGTCGCCGACCAGGTACGTGCCGGTGCCGTGGTAGGTGAACTTGGACGGGTTCTCGGCGATCACCCGCCGGATCATCGGGCTCACGCGGTCGACCCGCCCGTACGTGAACTCGTCGGGGTCGAGCGTGGCGAACCGCAGGTCGGTCATGCCCCAGTGTCGCGGACCGCACCCATCAGTGATCGCACCCGACCGACCGGACGTCCGTGGCCGAGGCCCGTCGGTCGGACGTCGCGACCGGGACCGACGCGGTTTCGAGGGGCACGAGCGGATCGTACCGACGAGCCGTGCCACGATGACGAGGTGCCGCGACCCCTGACGATCCCCGTGGAGCGCTTGATCGGGCACGCCGTCGCCCCGACGGGCGCGCTGCGCGACTGGCTGGCCGGGGAACTGCGCCAGCGCGTCGTGGGAGACACCGCCCCGACCCGGGCCGCCGAACTGTTCGAGGCGGACGGCCCGCGCTGGTTCGCCGACGACGCCCCCATCCGCCGCGTGCACGCCGACGCCTCGATGTTCGTCGGCGGGCTCCGGGCGCTCCTGCTGCAGTCGCTCCACCCGCTGGCGATGGCCGGGGTCGCCGGTCACAGCAACTACCGCACCGATCCGTGGGGACGCCTTCAGCGGACCGCCGACTTCCTCGCCGCCACGACGTTCGGGCCGGCCGAGGAGGCCCAGCGCGCGGTCGATCGGGTCCGGTCGGTGCACGCCCGCGTGCGCGGCACCGCCGCCGACGGCCGGCCCTACTCGGCCGACGATCCACACCTGCTGCGATGGGTCCACGTCGCCGAACTCGACAGCTTCCTCGCGGCCCACGACCACTACGGCGAGCGACCGCTCACCGGTGCCGAGCGGGACCGCTACGTCGCCGAGTCCGCGGTGATCGCCCGCGCCCTCGGTGTGCCGGCGCCGCCCGAGTCGGAACGAGCACTGCGCGATCAGCTGCGGTCGTTCCGCTCCGAGCTCCGGGGTACGCCGGAAGCCCGCGTGGCGGCCCGCTACCTCCTCGTCCACCCACCGCTGCCACTGGCGGCCCGCCCGGCCTACGGGTTGATCGCCGTGGCCGCCGTGGCGCTGCTGCCGCGCTGGGCGCGCCGGCCGCTGCGGTTGCCGTACCTGCCCGTCACCGAAGCGCTCGCGCTGCGGCCGGCCGGCGACGCCGTGACGCGCACGATCAGGTGGGCGATGACACCGGGCGCATCGCGCCCGCACGGTCGCGCAGCCACGGGCTGAGATCACCGCGATCCTCGATCTCCACCCGCTCGAGCCCGAGCCATCCGGCCATCGCGTCGAACTCGTCCACCAGCTCGCCGGCGACGTGATCCGGGTCGTGACCGGTGTCCGGTTCGGCCCACGCGCTGCGGACGAGCAGCGCGCCGCTCTGCCGGTCGGCCTTGAGGTCGACGCGAGCGACGAGGCGGTCGGCGAGGAGGAACGGGAGCACGAAGTAGCCGTACCGCCGCTTCGCCGCCGGGACGTAGATCTCGATGCGGTAGTGGAAGTCGAACAACCGCTCGGCCCGCGGCCGGTACCACACGAGCGGGTCGAACGGGCTGAGCAGCGCACGCGCCCCGACCCGGCGCGGCTCCCGGGCATCGGGGTGCAGGAATGCGGGACGGCCCCAGCCCTCCACCTCCACGGGCACGAGCCGTTCCTCGGCGACCAGCTCGGCCAGCAACGGCCGGCAGACCGCCGGCTTCTGGCGGTGGTAGTCGGCGAGGTCGTCGGCGGTGGCGACCCCGTACGACCGGGCGGCGAGCACGAGGAGTTCCTTGCGGGCCTCGTGCTCGTCCGGCGTCGGGTGCTCGAGCACGTCGGCCGGGAGCATCCGCTCGGTGAGGTCGTACAGCCGGGCGAAGTCGCGACGGCGGCGGCGGGCCGACACGACACCGGCGTGGAAGAGGTGCTCGAGGGCGCGCTTGCCGTCGTCCCAGTCCCACCACGTGCCCTTCGGACCGACCCGGCGCGACACCTCGCCGGCGACGATCGGACCGTGCTCGGCCACGTACCGGTGCACCTCGTCGATCAGCTCCGGACGGCGGCGCGCGAGGTCTCGGACCCCCTGCCAACGGTGCTCGTCGGTCATCCGCCACCGGTGCAGGTGGTGGTGTCGAGCGGGGACGTGGGACGCCTCGTGGACCCAGAACTCGAACAGCTCGCCGTCGTCGGCCGCCGCGGGCAGCAGGTCGCGCGGGTGCGGCCCGAGCCGGGCGAACAGCACCAGCTCCTGGCTGCGAGCGACCACGTTCACCGAATCGATCTGGACGAGCCCGATCCGGTCGAGCACCCGGCGCAGATGACGGCGGTCGACCCGGCCGGTCGGTCGAGGATCGGCGAAACCCTGCGCCGCGAGGGCGATGCGTCGGGCCCGATCGATCGACAGCCTGCGCACCGGGCCCCCGGGGGTCAGACCGTCGGCCAGAGGTTGACCGTCGAGTGGATCCCGCCGTCCGCCGCGATCACCTCGCCGGTGATCGAGCGCGACGCGTCGGACGCGAGGAACACGACGACGTCGGCGACCTCCTCGGCCGTGGACAACCGCCGGGTCGGGATCACGCCGAGCACGGCGTCGGCCACGCCGGGCTTCGCCAGGTTTTCGCGCCACATCGCGGTGTCGACCACGCCGGGCGCGACGCTGTTCGCCCGGATCCCGCGGGGGCCGTACTCCATCGCGAGCGAGCGGGTCATCCCGTCGAGCGCGGCCTTGCTGGCCGCGTACACGGCTCGGCGGGGCGCGCCCCGCAGCCCGCTGATCGACGAGATCGACACGATGCTGCCACCGCCCGCGTCGAGCATCGCCGGGAGCACCGCGGCGGTCAGCAGCAGCGCCGAGCGGACGTTCACGTTCCACACGTGGTCGAGCTCGTCGACGGTCAGGTCGTGGCTGTCCTTGCGGAGTGCCGTGCCGGCGTTGTTCACCAGCACGTCGAGTCGACCGTCGAACCCGTCGAGCGCCGCGGCGGCAGCCGCGCCCGGCCCGTCCGCGGTGCCGAGGTCGGCCGACACGACGAACGGTTCGTTGGCGAGACCGGCTGCGACCTCGTCGAGCTCGGATCGGTTCCGGGCGACGAGCGCCACCCGTGCGCCGGCGGCGTCGAGCGCCCGCGCGCACGCCGCGCCGATGCCACGCCCGCCCCCGGTGACGAGCGCGGTGCGCCCGGCGAGCGCGCCCACGGGATCAGTCCGCGACGTCGATGTCGACCGAGTGGATCACGACGTCGGTCTTCGGGCGGTCGCCACCGCCGGTGGGCACCCGCTGCATCTCGTCGACGATCTCGAGTCCCTTGACGACCTTGCCGAACAAGCTGTACTGCGGCGGGAGCCCGACGCCGCTCGGGCCCGACACGATGAAGAACTGGCTGCCGTTGGTGTTCGGGCCGGCGTTCGCCATCGCCACCGAGCCGACCTCGTACTGCCCCGGCTTCGGGAGCTCGTCGTCGAAGCGATACCCGGGACCGCCGCGCCCGGTGCCCGTGGGGTCGCCACCCTGGCACATGAAGCCGTCGATGATGCGGTGGAAGATCACGCCGTCGTAGTAGTGGTTCAACGCGAGGAACACGAAGTTGTTCACGGTCTTGGGCGCCCGCACCGCGTCGAGAGCGATGACCAGGTCGCCCATCGAGGTGTGCATCGTGGCCGTGTAGCGCTTGTCGGGGTCGATCCCCATCTCGGGCGGCGAGGAGAACTCCTGCTGCTTCGGGGCGGAGCCGTCGAACGGAGGGAAGGTGGAAGCCATGCGCCGCACCCTACCGAAGCCGCTCGGAACCGTTCCCGCCCACCGGCCCACACCGCCTCTCGAATCGTCTCACGCTCCTTCTCGAATCGTCTCACGCTCCTTCTCGAATCGTCTCACGCTCCTTCTCGAATCGTCTCACCCGCGTTCTCGAATCGTCTCACGCTCCTTCTCGAATCGTCTCACGGGCGTTCTCGGCTGCAGGGATTCACGTCCTCGCGAA
>SKSP01000408.1 GCA_007122945.1 Ilumatobacteraceae bacterium
CGAGCTGGGCGGCGACGGTGGTGTGACGACCGCGCTGGTCGGCATCGCGCACCTCGGTCGTGGCCTGCACGTCGCGTCCGACGAGCGCGTTCACGAGGGTCGACTTGCCGACCCCGCTGGCACCGAGGAACACCGAGGTGCGGTCGACGCCGAGCACGGCGCGCACCTGGTCGAGGCCCTCCCCGGTCCGACCGCTGACGAGGAGCACCGGGACCCCCAGCGCGACCTCCGCGAGCTCGGCACGGTGTCGCTCGGGGTCGTCCACCGCGTCGGCCTTGGTCAGCACCACCATCGGTTCGGCCCCCGAGTCGAACGCCAGGACGAGCTCGCGCTCCAAGCGACGACGGTTCGGGGGCGACCCGCACGCGTGCACCAGGAACACCACGTCGATGTTGGCGGCCACCGTGTCGGCCTCGAAGCGGGCCCCTTCGAACGAGGCCCGGCGCACGAGAGCCGACATCCGCTCCAGGACGTGCTCGACGCGCTCGCCGTCGGCGGACACCACCACCCAGTCGCCGACCGCGACATCGGCGCCGATGTTGCGGACGCGCAACGGGTCGGGATCGTCGGCCGTACGGAGCACCGTGCTCCAACCCCGGTCGATGCGGGCGACACGGCCGGGCCGACCGGGGGCACCGATCGCCCGCCACGCCGCCTCGAGCGGGGCGCGCCACCCGAGCGCCGGGTCGGGCTCGGTCGCGGCGGCGGACATCACCCGCGACCGTACCCACGCGTGACGACCCCACGTCGCCGCACCGGTCGGCCCACCCGTTGCCGACCCACCCGTCGACCCACCCCGGGCGGCACCCCCGTCGATCCACCCAGGCGATCCACCCAGGCGATCTACCCAGGCGATCTCGGCTGCAGATCTTCGCGAGGACGTGAATCCCTGCAGCCGAGAACGGTCGGGATCGACCGTCAGGTGTCGGCGGGTGGCCCACCGGTGAGCGCCGGCTCGGGATCGCGGCGTCGATCGCCGGCGGGTCCCTCGCCATCGGCATCGGTCGCGGCGGCGGGGTGCGCCGGGCCCTCGACGTCGAGGTGCGGCAGGATCCGGTCGAGCCACCGCGGCAGCCACCAGTTGCGCTCCCCGAGCAGTTCCATCGTCGCCGGCACGAGGAGCATCCGCACGAGGGTGGCGTCGAGCAGCACCGCCACGGCGAGCCCGATGCCGAACAGCTTGAGGATGCGGTCGTCCTCCAGCAGGAAGCTGCCGAACACGACGATCATGATCGCCGCCGCAGCGGTGATCACCCGGGCCGTGGCGGCGAGACCGTCGGCCACGGAGTTGTGGGCGTCGCGGGTGCGCGCCCACTCCTCCCGGATGCGCGACAGCAAGAACACCTCGTAGTCCATCGAGAGACCGAACAAGATGGCGAACATCATGATCGGCACGAACGGCTCGATCGGTGCCGGTTCGACCCCGATGATCGATCCCAGCCAGCCCCACTGGAAGATCGCGACCACCACCCCGTACGCCGCGGCGATCGAGATGATGTTCATCAGGACCGCCTTGATCGGCACGAGCACCGATCGGAACACCATCATCAACAACACGAACGACAGCACGAGCACGACCCCGATGAACACGAACAGCCGGTCCGACAGGTAGTCGGTGAAGTCGAGGCTGGCCGCGACCGACCCGGCGACGAACAGCTCGAGGCCCGTCCCGTCGGTGGCCGTCGGCACGACGGTGTCGCGCAGCAACTGGACGAGTCGGTCGGTCGCCTCGTCCTGCGGGGAGGTGGTGGGGATGACCTGGATCAGGACGGCGGTCGGTGCGATCGGGTCGTCGGGGATCGGCGGCGACACGCTCTGCACGCCCGGCGTCGCACCGATCGCCGCCGAGACCCCGGCGAGCGCGCCGAACTGGGTCTGCGGGTCGACCCCCTCGACGAGCCGCCCGGTGACCACGAGCGGGCCGTTGTAGCCCGGGCCGAACCCGTCGGCGACGAGGTCGTAGGCGCGCCGAGTCGTGCTGTCCTCGCTGAAGTTGCCCTCGTCGGAGAACCCGAGCCGCAACGACAGCACCGGTGCGGCGAGCAGGACCAGCACGGCGGTGCCGATCGCCAGCATCGACCACGGATGACGCTGCACGAAGCGGCTCCACAAGTACGGCAACGTGAGGCGCGGCTCCTTCGGCGTGCGCGGCGGGAGCTCGCGGCGCAGCCCCGGCACGAGCGAACCGACGATCAGGACGATCACGGCGAGCGGCGCACCGAGCAGGAGTGCATCGATGCCGAGCCCGGCGCCGAGGAGGGTCATCGACGCGAAGCCGGCCGCCACGATGCCGCGCCACCGCGTGACCTCGATGCGCCCGTGGGCGAACCCGATCAGCGCCGGGAGCAGCGTGATCGCGGCGAGCATCGTGACGGCGACCGTCGTGGCCGCCGCGAGGCCGAGACCGGACATGAACTCGAGACCGATGAGCAACATGCCGAGCAGCGACACCACCACGGTCATGCCGGCGAACACCACGGCGCGCCCCGCCGTGTCGAGGGCGATCACCGTGGCCTGCTCGGGGGTGCGGCCACTTCGGGTCTCGTCGCGATAGCGGGTGACGATGAACAACGCGTAGTCGATGCCGACGGCGATGCCGAGCATCGCACCGAGCGTCGTGGCGAAGTCGGGGACCTTGACGACGTTCGAGAACAGGGCCACGAGACTGACCCCGACGCCGACTCCGAACAGCGCCACACCGATCGGCAGTCCCATCGCCAGCACCGACCCGAACGACACGATCAGGATGACGATCGCGAACGACAACCCGATCAGTTCGGCCTCGGGGGGCTCGAACTCCGACAGCACCTGACCGCCCACCTCGACCTGCAGCCCGTCGATGTCGGGGAGCATCTCGTTGATCTCGACACCGATCTCCATCAACTCGGCCTGCCCGAGCCGGGACGACAGGTTGAGCGTCGCGTAGGCGATCGTCTCCGTCGGGTCGATCTGACTGAGCCCACTGGCCTCGTACGGGCTGACGACGCCGACGCCGTCGATCCGGTCGACCCGCTCGAACAGGGCGGTCATCGCCGCGACGACCTCGGGATCGTCCACGCCCGCATCGGCGCGGAACACGATCGAGCCGCGGAAGTTGCTGCTGCCGTTCTCGCCGAACGCCTCGTCGAGCACCTCGAACCCCGACGCGCTCTCCGATGCGGGGATGTCGAACTCGGTGCTGGCATCGGACCCGACCACGACGTTGCCGAGGACGCCGACACCGACGAGGAGGAGCAACCAGGTGGCGAGCGTGGCCCAGCGCCGGTGGAAGCACCAGCGGGCGAGTCGAACGAGCATCGAGGGGATCCGTTCCGTGGGGGTCCGTCGACCCCCGAGAGGGCCAGATCGCTACACAACGGTAGCGATCACTGACGGGGGTGATCACCTGCTGGGCCAGGTTCTCCCCGGTTTGTGGCACACGTCACGATCTCGGCGCGACCCGATCGCTACGCTCTCGTAGCGACATGGGACGCAGCGAGACGGCGCGACGCAAGGTGGTGGAAGCGGGGGTGGACGTGCTCCACGACGGCGGCGTGCCGGCGTTCACGGTCGAGACGATCGCCAACCGCTCCGGGGTCGCCAAGACGACCATCTACCGCCACTGGCCGAGCGTCGACGAGCTCTTGGTCGACACGCTGCGCTCGCTGATCGAACCGATCCCGACCCCGAACACCGGCTCGCTCACCACCGACCTGGAGCACCTGCTCGCCGCCCTGGTGCCGTGCGACGCGGCCGAGGTCGACGCCCGGTCGCGGCTGCTGTTCTCGCTGCTCCACGCCGCGGCGGACGATCCGGGCCTGAAATCGACCCTGGATGCGCTCCTGCTCGAACGGGCGACGCCGATCCGCACCGTGATCGAGCTCGCGCGGGCCCGGGGGGAGGTGGATGCGGACCTCGATCTCGACACGGCGGTCGACCTCGTCGAGGGCCCGTACCTGCACCGGTTCCTCTTCCGGCGTGCGCCCGTCGACGCCGGCGACGTACGCCGCATGCTGCGGCACGTGATCGCCGGATTGCGCGGCTGAGCGACCGTCGCTCCCTCGGCGCAGCACCCCCAGCGTTGGCATCGGGTCACGCCGTCGGGCACACTCACCGCAACCCACCCGAAAGGCAGCGATGGCCAAGCCCCTCGTGGTCGTGGAGTCACCGGCCAAGGCGAAGACGATCTCCAAGTTCCTCGGCGACACCTACGACGTGCG
>SKSP01000474.1 GCA_007122945.1 Ilumatobacteraceae bacterium
ACCCACCGCTCGTCGAGCAGCAGCACGAGACACGCCGCCGCGAGCACGATGAGCGTCGCCTCGGAGTACGCGAACGACAGCACGAACGAGCCGGGGAACACCGCGAACAGGATCATCGAACGGGCGGCGACCTCGTTGCCCCACGGGCCCTCGCCGACCAGACGCCGGGCGAGGACACCGACGAGCACGACGGCGACCGCCCCGAACAGCAGGTTGAGGGTGAGCGCGGCGAACGTGTCGCCGGCCGGCGCGAGCGCGTCGAACCCCCGGACGAGGAAGGGGTAGACGGGGAAGAACGCCGCCCGCGCCTCTTCCTGGAAGTACGTGATGTTCTCCGGGATCGAGCGGGGATAGCCCTGCCGGACGATCTCGAGGTACCACAGCCCGTCCCACGAGGTGAACACGCCGGTGATCAGTTCCAGTCCGCTGGCCGGCCGCGGCTCGCCCTCCTCCGCGGCGTCGACGACGAGCTGCGAGGCCCGCACGCCGGCACCGGCGAGGACGCACAGCCGCGACACCACGTAGCCGACCAACCCGTACACGACGGCGCGCGTCCAGGTCATGGCGGTGTCGCCGGTCGGGGTGGCCGGTTCAGCGGCCGTCGAGGGCCCGGGACGGGGCGGGGCGGTGGTCACTGGATCGGCGAGCATAGGGGTTCGGCTCGGCCGCGACCGTGTCCGTCGGACAGCATGCGGGCATGCCCGTGATCCAGCGCACCGCACCGCGACCCGGCGTCGCCCAGCTCACCCTCGATCGACCGTCGTCGCTGAACTCGATGACCGCCGAGTTGGTCGGCGAGTTGCACGACCACCTGGACGCGATCGCCGTCGATCCCGACGTCCGGGTGGTGGTGCTCACCGGTGCCGGTCGAGGTTTCTGTGCGGGCCTGGACCTGCGCGGGTACGGCGAGGCACCGCACACCGCCCATCTCGGCCCGACCCAGCGCGGCTTCGCCGTGCAGAAGCACATCGCCTCGCTCATCTCGCACCTGCGGTCGCTCCCGCAACCCGTGATCGCCGCCGTCAACGGTGCCGCGGCCGGTGGTGGCTTCGCCCTCGTGCTCGGATCCGACGTGCGGCTGGCATCGACGGCGGCGAAGTTCAACGCGGCCTTCGTGCGGATCGGTCTCTCGGCCTGCGACATCGGCACGTCGTGGCTGCTGCCACGTCTGGTCGGGGCCGCACGCGCCCAGGAGCTGATGCTCACCGGGCGCGTCTTCGACGCTGAGGAGGCCTACCGGATCGGGCTCGTCGTGGAGCTGCATCAACCCGACGACCTCCTCGACGCGGCGTACGCCAAGGCCGACGAGATCATGGGCAACGCACCGTTCGGCATCGCCCTGACCAAGGAGGGGATGTGGGCCGCGCTCGAGATCCCCGGGATGCAGGCTGCCATCGATCTGGAGAACCGTCAGCAGATCATGGCGAGCGCGACGAGCGACCACCGCGAGGCGATGGGCGCGTTCCGCGAGCGCCGGCCCCCGGAGTTCACGAACACCTGACGCTCACGGCGCGACGCCGTTGCTGATCGTGACGGGCGTCTCGATGGGATGGTGGCAGGCGACGAAGTGGTTGCCGCCGAGATCGCGCAGCTCGGGCTCCTCCATGCGGCACAGGTCGTCGGCGTTCGGGCAGCGGGTGTTGAACCGGCACCCGGGGGGCGGCAGCACGGGCGACGGTGGCTCGCCGACGATCTCGGCGTGGTGCAGCGTGGCCTCCGGGTCGGGGACCGGGATCGAGTCGAGCAGGACCTTGGTGTAGGGGTGCGACGGTCGGGCGTAGAGGTCGTCGCTCGCGGCGACCTCGCAGATCTTCCCGAGGTACATCACCGCCACCCGGTCGCTGACGTTCTTGACGACCGCCAGGTCGTGGGCGATGAAGATGAGCGTCAGGCCGTAGCGCGCCTTGAGCTCCTCCAACAGGTTGATGACCTGGGCCTGGACGCTGACGTCGAGCGCCGAGACCGGCTCGTCGCAGATGATCATCGTCGGGTCGAGCACGAGCGAGCGGGCGATCGAGATGCGCTGGCACTGACCGCCGGAGAACTGGTGCGGCTGGCTCTCGGCGGCACGCTCGGGATCGATGCCGACGTCCTCGAGCACGGCGTCGACCACCTTGGCGCGGTCGTCCTTGGTGCCGCGCCCCCAGATGTTGAGCGGCTCCATCACGATGTCGCGCACCTTGCGGCGCGGGTTGAGCGAGGAGATCGGGTCCTGGAAGATCATCTGCATCCGGGTGCGCGCCTCGCGCATGCGGTGCCCGTGCAGCGCGGTGAGCTCTTGGCCCTCGAACACGACCGATCCCGACGTGGGCCGGGGGAGTTGCATCACCGAGCGTCCGGTGGTGCTCTTGCCGCATCCCGATTCGCCGACCAGCCCGAGGGTCTCACCGCGCACGACGTCGAAGCTGATCCCCGACACGGCGTGGACCTTCAGCCCGGTGCGGCCCACCGGGAACTCCATCACGAGGTCCTCGACGCGCAGCACCGTGTCGTCGTCGCGCAGGTGCGCCTTGCCGGTGCCGGCCATCAGATCTCCTCTCCCTGGACGAGTTGCGCCGCGAGGGTCGACTCCTCACCGCGAGCCGCCTCCTGGACGGCGGCGGCCTCGCGTGCGAGCTCGACCTGGATCTGCTCGTCGCGCTCCTCGAACTCGGCGGAGCCGACCGGGTAGAAGCACCGGAACACGTGATCGGGGCTGTCGGCAGCCTCCAGCGCGGGTTCCTCCTCGTGACACCGATCGCGCGCGTAGGCGCAGCGTGGCGCGAACCGGCACCCCGCCGGCGGGTTCACGAGATCCGGCGGCCGACCCGGGATCGTCGCCAGCCGCGTATGACTCGGGTCGTCCAACTTGGGGATACTGCGCAACAACGACTTCGTGTACGGCATCTTCATGTTCGCGAACAACGTCTTGGTCGGCGCCTTCTCCACGAGACGCCCGCCGTACATCACCGCGATCTCGTCGGTGTGGCCCGCCACGACGCCGAGGTCGTGGGTCACGAGGATCACCGACATGTTGCGGTCGCGTCGCTGCTCGCCGATCAGGTCGAGGATCTGGGCCTGGACCGTGACGTCGAGCGCCGTGGTCGGCTCGTCGGCGAACAACATGGTCGGGCCGCAGGCCAGGGCGATCGCGATCATCACGCGCTGGCGCATGCCGCCCGACAACTCGTGCGGATACTGCTGGAGACGTCGCTCGGCCTCGGGGATCCGGACGTCCTTCAGCAGACGCAGGGCGGTCTCACGGGCCTCGTCGCCGTCCATGTCGAGGTGGATCTTCAACGGCTCGAAGATCTGGCGGCCGATCTTCATCAGCGGATTCAACGAGCTCATCGGGTCCTGGAAGATCATCGCCATCTCGCGGCCCCAGATGTGACGCATCTGCTTGGGCTTCAACCCGAGGATCTCCTGGCCCGCGAAGCGCACCGACCCCGACAACTCGGTGCCGTGCTTGGGCAGCAACCCCATGATCGTCCGGGACAGCACCGTCTTGCCCGAGCCCGACTCGCCCACCACGCCGAGCGCCTTGCCACGCTCGATCGAGAACGTCACGCCGTCGACCGCCCGCACCACGCCCCGCTCGGTGCGGAAGTGCGTCTTCAGATCGGTCACCTCGAGCAGCGGCCCAGAGAGCGGTTGACGGGAATCGGTCTGCAGACCGCTCATCCTCTGACTCACAGGGACGCCTCCCGGATGTCGAATCGCTTCGCCACGCGGTCGCCGACGAGGTTGAACGCGAGCACGGTCAGGAACAGCATGAGCGCCGGGAAGATCGTGGCCCACCAGGCCTCGTCGATGCGGGTGCGGTTCTCCGAGATCATCAGCCCCCACGAGGCGTCCGGCGGCTTCACGCTGTAGCCGATGAACGCCAACCCGCCCTCGGCCGCGAGCAGGATGGCGACGCCGGTGAACACGACGGTCACCATCGCCGGCACGAGGTTCGGCAGGATCTCGCGGATCAGCACGCGCGGTGTGCGGGCGCCGAGGCTGCGGGCCGCCAGCACGTACTCGCGCTCGGAGAGCGAGAGCGTCTGGGCCCGCACGATGCGGGCGACCGGGGCGATCGAGAGGAACAAGAAGATGATCGTCACCGACCAGCGCCGGTTGAGCCAGTCGAAGCCGATCCCGAACACGGAGATGTCGCTCGCCTGCAGGGCGTCGAAGCGGCCGATCACGAGCGCTGCGATCACG
>SKSP01000297.1 GCA_007122945.1 Ilumatobacteraceae bacterium
GAGGCGTCCGGCGGCTTCACGCTGTAGCCGATGAACGCCAACCCGCCCTCGGCCGCGAGCAGGATGGCGACGCCGGTGAACACGACGGTCACCATCGCCGGGACGAGGTTCGGGAGGATCTCGCGGATCAGCACGCGGGGCGTTCGTGCGCCGAGGCTGCGGGCCGCCAGCACGTACTCGCGCTCGGACAGCGAGAGCGTCTGGGCGCGCACGATGCGCGCGACCGGGGCGATCGAGAGGAACAAGAAGATGATCGTCACCGACCAGCGTCGGTTGAGCCAGTCGAAGCCGATCCCGAGCACGGAGATGTCGCTCGCCTGCAGGGCGTCGAAGCGGCCGATCACGAGCGCTGCGATCACGATGGCGGGGAACGCCAGCAGGGCGTCGACCAGGATCGAGATGACCCGGTCGACCCAGCCCTTGAAGTAGCCGGCGAGGATGCCGAGCGTGCCGCCGATCGCGAGCGCGCCGGCGATGCTGGTGACGCTGACGGTGAGGGCGAGACGCGCGGCGTACATGCAGCGCGAGAAGAGGTCCTTGCCGAGGGCGTCGCTGCCGAACCAGAAGTCGCGCCCGGGACCGAAGCCGTAGCCGGCGGTGCGGATCCGCTCGCCGTCGGCCGCCGTGAGGCGGACGACCTCGTTCTCGCCCCGGACCCACGGGATCAGCTCGGCGAAGAAGGCATGGAACGCGAGCAGCACGAGCCAGCTGATGCCGAACCACAGCCCGATCGGGAGCTTCTTGCGAGGCGCCTTGGCGGCCTGGACCGGCTCCGGGGACGGCTCGTCGGCCATGCGCTGCCTGTCGACGATGGTGGCGGTCATCGGTGCGTCCTCATCCGATCTTGCGGGCGTGGCGGATACGGGGGTCGATCACGGCGTACAGCAGGTCGACGAGCAGGTTGGCGAACACGACGCCGACGACGAGCACGGCGGTGATCGCCTGGATGATCAAGATGTCGTTCTGCTGGATCGCGAACACGAGCCGGTCGCCGATGCCGCGGGGCCCGAAGAACTGCTCGGCGACGACGGCGCCGCCGATCAGCGCGGACAGCTGGAGCGCCACGCTCGTGATCAGCGACAGCACCGACGCCCGCAGCGCATGGCCCCAGAGCACGCGTGCCGGGGAGACGCCCTTGGCCTTGGCGAGCATGATGAAGTCGCTCTGGAGGGTGAGGTTCATGTCGGCGCGCAGGAACCGGCTCCACACCCCGGCCAGGCCGAGCCCGAGGGTCAGCGACGGGATGAAGAAGTTGCGGAAGTGCTCCCACGGGTTGGTCCAGGGCGCGACGTAGCTCGAGCCGCCGACGGTCGGGAACACGCTCGTGCGGGTCACGACGAGGAACAGCAGTGCCACGGCGATGACCAGCGGGGGCATCGAGATCACGGCGAACGAGCTGAGGCTCGCTCCCCGGTCGAACAGGCCGTCGCGGCGGTACGCGCTGTAGACGCCGACCGGCACGGCGATCGCCAGCCCGATGATGATCGCCCAGAAGCCCATGAACAGCGTCGGTGGGAGGCGCTGTTGGAACATCGCGAGACCGGACTGGTTCTGGTTGTACGAGTAGCCCAGATCGCCCCGGAGGAAGTCCAGCAGCCACTGGGGGTACTGGGCGAGGAGAGGTTGGTCGAGGTACGGATAGTCGTTGACGACCCGGTCGATCTGGGCCTGGCTCACCGCGCCGCCGGCGAGGTCGCGGACGGGATCCGCGCTGCCGATGCGAGTCGCGACCATGACCACGAAGGTCACGACGATGAAGACGATGACGAATTGGAGGAGACGCTGGGAGACGTAGCGCATGGATATCGGGGAGGGGGTGCGGGCCCGTCACCGGGACGGGCCCGCACCCACCTGCAGGAGTGTCAGTCGGCCAGGAACAGCGCGTGGACGTGGACCTGACCGGGGAACCCGGCGCCGTCCCGCAGGAACGTGTCGTCGTCGGGGACCGGGGTCCGCCCGATGTTCTGGACGGCCGGGTCGTAGTGCACGCCCCAGCGGGTCTGCGACGTCGGGATGATGAAGCACTCCGAGGCGAAGCGGCGGTTGATGTCCTCCGCGTGGCCGCGGCGCACGTCCGGATCGAACTCGGACCGCGAGAGCTCGAGCAGCTCGTTGATCACCGGGTCGTTCAGGCGGCCGAAGTTCAACGACAGCCCGGTCGCCTCGTTGATCGACACACCGTGCCACCAGAAGTACTGCTGGTCGACGAAGATGCCGGCGTGGTTGCGCCACCCGAAGGCGTCGAAGGCCTCGTCCGCGAACAGGGCGTTCGTGATGAGGGTCGACTGCTCGATCTGGTCGATCACCACGTTGACGCCGATCGCGCCCCACTCGGAGGCGAGGAACTGCGCCGTCTGGAGGTTGGTGACCGTCGGCGTGGTCGAGTAGTTGATCGTGAGCGGCCCGTTCTCGGCCGTCCACTCGGCGATCGCGTCGGCGGCCGCGTCGGGGTCGTACCCGAGGTAGCCGTTGTCGCTGAGGAAGCCCTCCTGACCCGGGGTGAACGGGCCGATCGAGGGCACCGCGGCACCGCCGGCCACGACGTCGATGAGCTCCTCGGTGTCGAAGGCCTGCAGCAACGCGCAGCGGACGTCACGGTCGGCCAGGTACGGCTTCGTGAGGTTCAACATGATGTAGTTGGTCTCGCTGTACTGGTCCTGGTCGACGTAGCCGAAGTTCGGGTCGTTCTCGAAGTCGGCCACGACCAGGGAGTCCGAGGTGTGCATGATGTCGAGGTCGCCCGAGCGCAGCGCCTCGCCGCGCACCTGGCTGTCCTCGATCACGCGGAACTCGACCTCGTCGAGGAACGGCAGCTGGTTGCCGCTCTCGTCGGAGTGCCAGTAGTCGTCGTTGCGGACCACGACCGTGCGGTCGCCCGGGGCGTAGCTCTGTAGCACGAACGGACCGGTGCCGACGGCCTGGGTCGGGTCGCCGGTGCCGTCCTCGACGGCAGCGAGCCACGTGGGTGAGGCCATCAGGCCCGCTTGGCCACCGAGGTAGTACGGGAACAGCGGCCACGAGATCGGCTCGTCGGGGTTGCCACGGAAGCCGGTCTGGAGCGTGAACGTGTAGTCGTCCAGCTTCTCCATCAAGATGTTGCCCTCGGGGTCGCGAGCCACGTCGATGACGGCGCCTTCGATCAGCAGCGAGCGGAATGAGCGGTTGATGTTCTCCATCGCCGCGTCGGCATTGAACTCGGTGCCGTCGTGGAACATGATGCCCTGGCGGAGCGTGACGGTGAACATCGTGGCGTCGTCGTTGACATCGACGCTCTCGGCGAGGAACGGTTCCCAGTCGAGCTCGGTGTCGACGGCCACGAGCGGGTCGTAGAAGGAGCGGGCGACGAACTGGCACGAGGCAGCGCACTGCATCTCACCGGGCTGCCACGGGTTGGCCGTCTCGGCCTCGATGCCGATGACGATGCGGCCGCCGTACTCCGGCTCGACCTCCGCAGCGGGCGGCTCGGTGACGACCGGTGCCTCGGGCTCGGTGGTCTCGGGCGGGTCGGTGTCGTCGCTGTCGTCGGGCTCGTCGGTGTCGGGCGCCTCGGTGTCGTCGGGCTCGGGCGCCTCGTCGGGCGCTTCGGTGTCTTCCGTGACGGTCGTATCGTCGTCGCCACCACAGGCGGCGGCGACCAGTGCGAATGCAACGAATGCGGCGGCGGCTGTTCGGCCGAGACCGCGTCGATGCGTGAATGGACGTGCGAGCATCCGGTGCTCCCCCTTCATGTTGAAAATCCCGTCAGCAGCCGGACCACTGCGGTGTGCCCGCAGTCACTGCTGGGTGGTCACCCTAGTCATCGCGGCAGGCGCGCACCGAACGCGACGGAGGCTTCCGGGCCAAGTTTCTTGAACGCGCGCTCAGGGAACCGCGTGCCATCGTCCGGACGGGGCACACTGGGCCCGTGAACGAGCCCGTGCGCCCCGGTTCGTGGCCGACGCCGCAGGCCGATGACCTGCCCGAACCGCACCCGTCGCGGCTCGCCCCGACGCACCCGCACCGCGTCGAGATCCTGGCCCGCCACGCCGCCGCCGTTCGTGCCGGGACGCCGTGTTACCCCGACCCGGTGACCGGTTTCGCCGTGTTCACCGCCCGCTTCCTCGCCGACCGCGCCTACTGCTGCGAGAGCGGCTGTCGCCACTGCCCCTACCTCCCCTGACCGATTCCGCCCACCCGACCACCCGACGA
>SKSP01000114.1 GCA_007122945.1 Ilumatobacteraceae bacterium
ATGACGTTGTTGGTCGTGCCGGCGACGATGCGTCCGACCGTGACGACCGCCGGGTCGAACACGTCGATCCGGCGGGTGACCATCGTCTGGAACGCCTGCACGATCTCGCAGGCGATCGGGATCGGGTCGACCGCACGGAACGGTTCACTGGCGTGCCCACCCTTGCCGGTCACCTGGATCACGAACCGGTCGGCCGACGCCATCACCGGCCCGCGCCGGGTGCTCAACCATCCGGTCGGCATCGCGGAGGTGATGTGGATCGCGAACGCACCCGTCACCGGGGACGGTCCGCCGTCGAGCCCGGCGGGCAGATCGAGGAGCCCCTCGTCGAGCATGTAGCGGGCGCCGTGGTGGCCCTCCTCACCCGGCTGGAACATGAACAGCACCCGTCCGGCGAGCTCGTCACGCCGCGACGCGAGCACCCGCGCCGCACCGACGAGCATCGCCGTGTGGGTGTCGTGACCGCAGGCGTGCATGTGGCCGTCGAGACGGGAGGCGAAGTCGACGTCGGTGTCCTCGTGCAGCGGGAGCGCGTCCATGTCGCCGCGCAGCAGGATCGTCGGACCCGGACGACCGCCCGTCAGCAGCCCGGTCACGCCGCTGGTCGTCTCGTGCAGCGTGATGTCGAGCGGGAGACCCTCGAGCGACTCGAGCACGACGTCGCGCGTCACCGGCAGCTCGTTGCCCAGCTCGGGGTGCTCATGGAGGCGCCGACGCAGGGCGACCGTGTCGTCCTGCAGGTCGAGCGCCTGCTCGCGCAGACCGGCGAACACGTCGGCGTGGGGATGGTCCGGTGCCATCCGTGCATGGTACGTCGCGCCGCATCGCGAGCCACCGGCCCGGCGTACGGCTTTCCCCCTCGAGGGCCGACGCGTGCACACGGGGGTGACGGGGCCCCGACCGGCGGGGTCGCACGAATCCGACGAGGAGACACCCATGACGATGTACGGCGCCGACCCCGAGCAGCTGACACGGCTCGGACGGACCCTGCGCGACCAGATCGACGCGATCGAGGCGATGGTCGCGACCGTCGACGGATCGCTGGCCGGGACCCCGTGGCAGGGGCCCGCGCGGCAACGCTTCGGTCAGGAGTGGGACGAGTCGTTCAAGCTCGCACTGGCGCGCTTGAAGGACGCGTTCGCCGCGGCCGGCGCGGATTGCGTCGCCCGGGCCGACGAGCTCCGACGCGTCATGGGAACCTGACGTCGGCGGGCCGCATACCCTGGTGGCCGTGCTGCAGGTCGAGTTCACGATCGAACCGTTCGTCGAGGGGCGGCCGGGACCACACGTGACGGCGGCGATCGACGCCGCCCGTGCGGCCGGCGCGGAGGTCGACGTCGGGCCGTTCGGGTCGGCCTGTCGGGTCGCCCGGGCGGATCTCCCCGAGATCCTCGCCGCCGTCGGCCGCGAGGCGTTCGCCCACGGCGCCACCCACCTGAGCGTCCACGTGAGCGACGAGAGCGCCGACGCGCACCGGTCCGACTCGACGGAGGGTGCCCGATGACGCCGCGCCACCCACTCCTCGTCGCGGTTCGTCCCGTGCTCGACGCCGTCGGCGCGACGATCGTCGCTCCCGACCAGCGCGACCCGGCCGACGTCCCGCTCGAGTGGGACGGCGAGATCGTCGCCGCGGTCCGGCTCCCGCCGCTCCACGGCGCACTCGACCGGCTCATCGACGCCGTGGAGACCGAGCTCGGTGGTCGCCTCCCGACCCTGTCGCGCGAGGAGAAGCAACTCGCCGTCCGGCTGCTCGACGAGCGGGGCGCGTTCATCCTCCGGCGCGCCGTCGAGGACGTCGCCGACGCGATGGGTGTCAGCCGCATCACCGTCTACAACTACCTGAACGCGATCCACCGCTGATGACGACCGACGCCCGAACCCGGCCCGGCGACCGTCCCGGTGGCCACTTCCACGACGTGGAGGTGATCGGCTTCGACGCCGACGACACGCTGTGGCGCAGCGAGGACGCGTTCCACGCCGCCGAACGACGCTTCGTCGAACTGCTCGACCCGCACACGCCCGACGGGATCGACCTGGGCGCCGCGCTGACCGCCACCGAGCGCGCCAACCTGTCGATCTCGGGGTACGGCGTGAAGGCGTTCACGCTCTCGATGGTGGAGGCCGCCGTCACGGTGTCCGACGGTGCCGTGCCGGCGTCGGTGATCGGCGAGCTCGTCGAGATCGGCCACGCGATGCTCACCGAGCCGGTCCACCTGCTGCCCCACGTCCCCGAGGTCCTCGCCCGCGTCGGCGCCACCCACCGACTCGTGCTGATCACCAAGGGCGATCTCGTCCACCAGACACGAAAGATCACGACGTCGGGCCTCGAGCACCACTTCGAGCACGTCGAGGTCGTGCTGGAGAAGGACGCCGCCACCTACGACCGGATCGTGCGCCACGTCGGTGTCACCGCCGGGCGGTTCTGCATGGTCGGCAACTCGGTGCGCAGCGACATCTTGCCGGTCCTCGCGCTCGGCGGCCACGGGGTCCACGTGCCGTACCACCTGACATGGGAGCATGAACGCGTCGAGCACCACGACGAGGACTTCGTCGAGCTCACCTCGCTGGCCGACCTGCCGACGCTGTTCGCACCCCGCTGACCCGGCGCCGGGACGCCCGGACGCGCGGGCGGCGGCCCTCGACAGCCCTCGGCACCTCAGAGGCGGCGGAGCTCGACCTCGGTCACCCGGTGGTCGGCCGCCTTGTGCAGCACGAGCGACGCCCGGTCGCGGGTCGGCGCGATGTTCTCACGCAGGTTGCGGCCGTTGATCGCCGCCCAGATCCCTCGGGCCGTCGCCACCGCTTCGTCGTCGGTCAGGTCGGCGTAGTGCCGGAAGAAGCTGCGGGGGTCCTTGAACACCGACTCGCGCAACGTGAGGAAGCGGTCGACGTACCACGTCTCGATGTCGCTCTCGTCGGCATCCACGTAGATCGAGAAGTCGAAGTAGTCGCTGACGAACTCGCTGCGGTCGACGCCGACCTGCAGCACGTTGAGCCCCTCGAGGATCAAGATGTCGGGCTGGCGGACCGTGACCTGCTCGTCGGGGACGATGTCGTACACGACGTGGCTGTACACCGGGGCGTGGACGACCTCCACCCCGCTCTTGACGTCGCGCAGGAACGCCAGCAGACGCCGGGTGTCGTAGCTCTCGGGGAACCCCTTGCGGTCCATCAGCCCGCGGCGCTCCAGCTCGGCGTTCGGGAGCAGGAACCCGTCGGTCGTGACGAGATCGACCTTCGGGTGGTCGGGCCACCGGGCGAGGAGCGCCTGCAGGATGCGGGCGAACGTGCTCTTGCCGACCGCCACGCTGCCGGCCACGCCGATCACGTACGGGACCTTCGGCGCGATCGTGCCGAGGAACGTGGCGGAAACCTTGTGGAGGTCCATCGTCGCGCTCACGTACAGGTTCAGCAGCCGACTGAGCGGGAGGTAGATGGCGGCGACCTCGTCGAGATCTATCCGACCGTTGATCCCCTGGAGACCGGCGAGATCGCGCTCTCGCAACGTCAGAGGGGTGGCCGCACGAAGGACGGCCCAGTCGTCGCGATCGAAGCGGAGGTACCGGTCCGGCACAGTACGGGACCCTACGCTGACGACATGCCGCTCCCGCAAACCTCGGCGCGCGCGGCCGACCCGATCCCCGAGCGGCAGCGGAAGCGACTCGGTGCCTGGGCGACGCCACCGGACCTCGTCGACCTCGTCGTGGACCGCACCATCGACGCCGCCTGGCTGGCGCGGTTCGACCGTCCGGTGCGGGTGCTCGACCCGGCGTGCGGCGACGGCCGCTTCCTCGCCGCCGCGGCGCGTCGGATCGTCGAACTCGGGGGCTCGGTCGAACTGATCGGCGTCGACCTCGACCCGCTCGCGGTCGAGGAGGCCCGCGGCGCGCTGGTCGGGTTCCCGGCGAACCTCCGATGCGCCGACGCGCTCGCGCTCGACGGGTACGACGGGTACGACGAACTGGTCGACCTCGTCCTCGGCAACCCGCCGTTCCTCTCCCAGCTCGCCGTGCACACCACACGCGGCGGCGCCAGCCGCCACGGGGGCGGGCCGTACGCCGACGCCGCGGCCGAGTTCCTCGCGCTCGCCGTCGCGATGACCGTTGCGGGCGGACGGGTGGGGCTCGTCCTCCCGCAGTCGATCCTCGCCGCCCGCGACGCCGGGCCGGTGCGCGCCGCGGTGGAACGGTCCACCGAACGGCTGTGGTCGTGGTGGTCACCTGATCGACGGTTCGACGCCGACGTGGTCGTGTGCGCGCTCGGCGTCGAGCGCCGCCCCGACCCGCCTTCTCGGCTGCAGGAATGCCCGTCCTCGCGAAGATCTGCAGCCGAGATCGCCGGTCACGGGGGTCACGGGGGTCACGGCGGTCACGGCGGTCACGGCGGTCACGGGGGTCACGGCGGTCACGGGGGTCACGGCGGTCACCCGGTGTGGACCCGGGTGGTCACCGAGGCGCTCGGGGTGCCGGACGTGCCCGAGCTGTGCACCGACGGGACACTCGGCGACCACGCGACGTCGAACGCCAACTTCCGCGACGAGTACTACGCGCTGGTCCCCGCCGTGGACGATCACCCGGCCGGCCCACCGCTGGTGACGAGCGGCCTCATCGACCCCGGCATGTGCCGCTGGGGCGAGCGGCCGGTGCGGTTCGCCAAGCGGACGTTCGCGGCGCCGCGTGTCGACGTGGCCCGCCTCGACGACCGGATGCAGCGATGGGCCGCTCGCAAGCTGGTCCCCAAGGTGCTGGTCGCGACGCAGACACCGGTGATCGAGGCCGTGACGGACGCCGACGGATCGTGGCTCCCCGGCGTCCCCGTGACGTCGGTCGTGCCGGCCGGAGGGGTCGACCCGTGGGCGATCGCTGCGGTGCTGACGTCACCGGTGGCGAGCACGTGGGCCTGGCACCGAGCCGCGGGCACCGGCTTGTCGGCGCGGACGCTCCGCCTCGGGCCGGCGTTCCTCGCCGACCTCCCCTGGCCGGTCGGCCCGCTCGACGAGGCGGTCGCCGCGCTCCGGCGGGGCGACATCGAGGCGTGCGGTGCGCTCGTCGACGCCGCCTACGGCATCGACCCGGCCGACGACCGGGCCGGATCGGCGATGACGACCTGGTGGCTCGACGCCATCGACCGGCTCACGCGGCCGCGGGGCGTCGCGCGCGGCCGCCGAGCACGCGCCTGATCGGGTCGAGTCCGGGAGCGCCACTGATCGTCCACAGCAGCACGAGCCCGACGATCTCGGTGAGGTGCACCGCCTCGGAGAGCAGCGAACTCGCCCCGCTCACGACGTCGAGCACCGCACCGACCGCCATCGTCACGACGAGGGCGGCGGCGAACGGCAACAGCCCGAACGCACGGTGGGGACGCCACGCGGCGTACAGCAGACCGACGGCGAGCGCCGCGGCGAACGCGCCGAGGTGTCGGGCGACGTGGGTGCTCGCACCGTCGGCCGCGCCGAACACGAGCGGGCCGACGCTCTGCGCGGCGAGCACGACCGCCACCCACGCCAGCGCCAACCGGATCCAGCCGTGGCGACCGAGCCGGGCCGGACGGGCACGGTCGAGGACGAGCGCGGCCAGCTCCGGGACCGGCTCGGCGGGCCGCAGGCGCACCTGGCGCGTCAGCACGGCGATGCGTTCGGCGTGGAGGCGGCATGCGACGCATCCCTCGAGGTGAGCCTCGACGATCGTTCGCTCCGCCGCGGTCGCCTCGTCGTCGACGAGCGCCGAGACGAGCTCGCGGATCGCCCCGCACCCCCCGGCCGGCCCCCCGGCCGCCGCGTCCGTGTCGTGGTCGCTACCTGTGTGATCCATCTCTGTGACGGTCGGCCGGGTGGCACCGGAAGTTCCCGCCGAGATACTGGGAGGGTGGATCCGCTCACCCGCCTGCTGGTCGCCGCCCGCGACGGGGACCGTGATGCGCTGGAGCGCTTCATCGCCGCCACGCAGGCCGACGTCTGGCGGGTGTGCCGGCACCTCGGCGACCCCGACTCGGCCGACGACCTCGCCCAGGAGACGTTCGAGCGGGCGATCGGGTCGCTGCACCGCTACCGGGCGGACGGTCCGGGCCTGAGCTGGATCCTGACGATCGCTCGGCGGACCTGTGCGGACGGCACGCGGCGACGGGTCCGACGCCGCCAACTCGACGCCCGGGTGGCCAACCAACGACTCGTCGAACGGGTCCCGACCGACCGCATCGAGCTCGACGACCTGATCGCCCGGCTCGACCACGACCGACGGGAGGCGTTCGTACTCACCCAGGTGATCGGCCTGCCCTACGCCGAGGCGGCCGACGTGGCGGGATGCCCGATCGGCACCATCCGCTCTCGGGTCGCACGGGCGCGCTCCGACCTGTTGGCGATGACCGAGACGCCGGCCGACGAGAGCCGGGACGAGAGCGACCAGGGGCGCCTCGCCCGATGACGGCCGACCACCGATGACGACCGGACGATGAGGACCTACCGATGAGGCCTGGCCAGCGCGCGAACGACGTCGTGCCGGGAACCACGGCGTCCGCCGGGGCGACCTCCCGACATGTGCGACGGATCCCGGACACCCGCCGACGTCGGCTCGCCGCCGCCGTGGCGACCCTGCTCGTTACCGGTCTCGCCGTGGCGTGCGCCAGCGACGACGCCTCCGGCCCCGGCACCGCCGGACTGTCCGCCGAGGTCCGCGAGGGTCGCGACCTGTACCGCGCCCGCGGCTGTCAGGGCTGCCACGGCGGCGACGGATCGGGCGGGATCGGCCCGGCGCTGGCCGGCATCGCCGGGACCGAGCGTGAGCTGGTCGACGGTTCGGTGGTGATCGCCGACACCGAGTACCTGCGCCGCTCCATCACCGATCCCGACGCCGAGATCACCGCCGGCTACAGCGTGCGCATGCCGAGCAACACCCTCGACGACGACCAGGTCGACGCCTTGGTCGCCTACATCGAATCCCTGGAGGTCGACCCGTGATCCGATCGCACCGAGTCCTCACGTTGCTCGTCGTCGCCGTGCTCGGTGTCGTGACGGCGTGCGGGAGCGAGCCGCCACGCGAGCTCGCCGGGTTCGTCCGCGAACCGGCGCCGACGGTCGACCAGGTGGCGCTGCCCGACCTCAGCCGCGACGGCGCCGAGACCCCGCTGCGCGCCGAGCCGGGCGAGCTGCTGGTCGTGTACTTCGGGTTCACGAACTGCCCGGACGTCTGCCCGATGACGCTCCACGACCTGCGCACCGCCTTGAACCGGATGGATCCCGACGACGCGGCCCGGATCGAGCTGGCGATGGTGACCGTCGACCCCGACCGCGACATCCCGGTGTTGGTCGACTACGCCCAGTCCTTCGTGCCCGACGCGAGGGCCTTCGCCACGACCGATGCCGCCGTGCTGCGTGCCGCCGCCGACCCGTTCGGCGTCACCTACGCGATCGAGGTCGACGACGACGGGCGCATCGAGGTCGGGCACACCTCCCAGTTGTTCGTGGTCGACGACACCGGCACGCTCGTTCTGACCTGGCAGTTCGGCGTGCCCGCCGACGATCTCCGGGCGGACCTGGAGCAGCTCCTGGAGGAGCACACCACATGACCCGTACCCGCCTCGTGCTGGTCGTGCTGGCGGCCGTCGGCCTCGGCTGGACGACGACCGCGTGCGCCGACGGGTCATCGACACCGGACCTCGCCGGCGCGGAGGCGACCGCGGCGGCGGACCACCTGTACCGCATCCCGGCCGGCACCGGCAACCGGCTGGACCGGGGCGAGCGGGTCGAGATCATCCCGGCCGAGCTCGAGGTCCGCGTCGGCGAGGTGATCCGGATCGTCAACGACGACGACCGCGGTCACGTGATCGGCGCGTTCTACGTCGGCGCCGGCGAGACCCTCAGCCAACGGTTCTCCAGCCCCGGCGAGCTCTCCGGGGAGTGCACGGTCCACCCGAGTGGTTCGTTCACGCTGACGGTCCGCGCATGATCCGACGCGCGACGGTGACGCTCGCCCTCGCGCTGGCCACCACCGCCGTCGCACTGCTCGCGGCGCCCGACGGCGCTGCGTTCGCCGACCCGGCCGGGCCGACGGACTACGAGTCCGAGATCGTCGGCCTCGATCCGGAGGTCGCGACGATCGACGTCGAGATCGTCGGCGGCGACTCGTTCGTCCTGCTCGACGTGCGGCCCGGTGTCGAGGTGACCGTCCTCGGCTACCGCGGCGAGCCGTACCTGTTGTTCGACACCGACGGCGACGTGTGGGAGAACCGGCGGTCCCCCGCCACGTACGAGAACACCGAGCGCTACGGGGTGGGGTCCCTCCCGCCCGAGGCCGACCACACGGCGGAGCCGGAGTGGCGGCGGGTCGGCAGCGGGGGGTCGTGGGCGTGGCACGACCACCGGGCCCACCGGATGGACCCGTTCCCACCCGTCAACGCCGAGCGCGGCGACCAGGTGCTCGACGCGGTCGTGCCGCTCGTGGTGGACGGTGTCGAGGTCGACGTCCGGGTGGCCAGCACCTGGATGCCGGCGCCGTCGCGCTGGCCGGGTGTCGGCGGGGCCGCCGCCGGAGTGCTGGTGCTCGCGCTCCTGCGGCGCCGGCTCGCGCTCGCCCTGGCCGTCGTGTCGGGGGCGGCGTTCGGCGTCGGCGTCGTCCAGTTCGGGTCGCTGCCGTCGGCGACGAAGCCGCTGTGGCTGTGGTGGGTCGCCCCGGCGATCGCGTTCGCGGCGGCACTCGCGGCCGTGGCGGCCGACACCCGACGTCGCGCCGTCGACGCATCCGGTGGACCGGCACCCCTCCCGCTGTGGGCCCACGGCGCCACGCTGATCGCGGCCGCCCAGCTCCTCGTGTGGGGAGTCGAGCGTCGCGACGGGCTCGTCCGGGCGGTGCTGCCGACCGACCTCCCGTTCTGGATCGACCGGGCCGTGTCGGCGGCCGCGCTGTCCGCCGGAGCACTCGGCGCGGCGATCGTGCTGACGGAGATCGTCAGGACGTGGGTGCGCCCGCCAGCGCCCGTTCGATCTCGGAGTTGAGGTCGTCGACGTCCATCGGCCCGGCGTGCACGACGGCGATGCGCCCCTCGCGGTCGGTGATGACCGTGACGGGCATGGTCGCCGTGCGGAGCTCCTCGCTGAGCCGCCCCTCGAAGTCGAGGTAGTTCTCGAACGTCACGCCGACCTCGTCGAGGAACGCCGACGCGGGTCCCGCGCGGTCGCCGATGTTGACCCCCACGAACCGGACCTCGTCGCCGCGCTGCTCGTGGACCTCCTGGAAGTCGGGGAGCTCGCGTCGGCACGGGGCGCACCACGTCGCCCACAGGTTCACCACGGCCGGTCCGTCGATCGTGTCGAGTGCCAGCGGCTCGCCACCGTCGAGACGGGGCAACTCGAGGGCGGGGAGCCGTTCGGCCGCGCCGTCGCCGTCACCGCACGCAGCGGCGGCGACGACGAGGAGCAGCGCGGCGAGCAGCACGCCGACGACGCGGGTCGGCGACGGGGGACCGGACGTCATCGCGTCGGGTCACCGATCCCACGGCGGCGACGGCGACACGGCGCCCGCACCACCGGTGAGCACCTCGTGGCCGTCGTCGGTGACGAGGATCGTGTGCTCGTACTGCGCGGTGCGCTTGCCGTCGGAGGTGACGGCGGTCCACTCGTCGTCCCACATCTTGTGCTGCCACGACCCGATCGTGATCATCGGCTCGATGGTGAAGGTCATGCCGGGTCGCATGATCGTCGAGGCGCGCGAGTCGTAGTAGTGGAACACCTGGATGTCGGTGTGGAACTGCTCGCCGATGCCGTGGCCGATGAACGCCCGCACGACGCCGTAGCGGTGCTGCCTGGCGTGCTGCTCGATCGCGGCGCCGATGTCGCTGAGCGGCCGACCGGGCCGCACGGCCTCGATGCCGTGCCACATGCACTCCTCGGCGACGCGGACCAGGTCGCGGCTCGCCGGGTCGACGTCGCCGACGAGGAACGTCGCGTTCGTGTCGCCGTGCACGCCGCCGATGTAGCCGGTGACGTCGAGGTTCACGATGTCGCCGTCCTGCAGCGCCCGTGAGTCGGGGATGCCGTGGCAGATGACCTCGTTCACCGACGTGCAGACGCTCTTCGGGTACCCGTGGTAGTTCAGGGGGCTCGGGTAGGCGCCGCGTTCGATGTAGAGCGCGTGGACGTACTCGTCGAGCTCGTCGGTGGTGAGCCCCGGCCGGACGGCCTCGCCGGCGAGACGCAGGATCTCGGCGGCCACCTTGCCCGCGTGGCGCATCCGCTCGATCACCTCGGGAGACTTCACCCGGGACTCGTCCCAGGGAACGACCTGACCGGTGTCCGCGTACGGCGGGCGCGCGATGTCGTCGGGCACCGGCCGCATCGGGGAGACCTCGCCCGGCAGCACGCGGCCCTCGCTGCGCTTGTGGCAGCGCTTGTACTTCCGACCGCTCCCGCACCAGCACGGCTCGTTCGCTTGCGGCAACGTGGCCGGTGGGTTCACGAGGGTGCGCATGGATCCCAGTCTACGAAGGGACCCGCCGGGTCCGAACCCGCGCGGCCGACACGGCTCAGCGGGGGAGGCGGACCTCGACGATGCCACCGGCACCCGGGACGACGCCGACCGTGCCCCGGTGCGCGTCGACGATGCCGCGCGCGATCGCCAGCCCGAGCCCGGCCGTGCCGCTCTCGGTGCTGCGCGATGCGTCGCCACGGGTGAACGCCTCGAACGCCCGCTCGACGAACTCCGGTGGGAACCCGTCGCCCTGGTCGACCACCCGCACGATGGCCTCACCACCGAGCGCGGACACTTCGCCGACGCCCTGCCCGCTCACCTGGACGAGGACGACGGTGTCGGCCGGGGCATGGCGGATCGCGTTCTCGAGCAGGTTGCGGATCACCCGGGCGAGCTGGGTCGGGTCGCCCGTGATCCACACCCGTTCATCGGCCTCGAGCAACACGTCGACCCGGTGGTGGTCGGCGAGCGGTCGGACGACCTCGATCGATTCGTCGGCCAGCTCGGTGAGGTCGACCCGGCCGGGTCGGAGCTCCAACGTACCGCTCGCGATCCGGGTGTGGAGCTGGAGGTCGTCGACGAGGGCCGCGAGGGCACGCACCTGCCGCTCCATGCCGACGAGGTAGCGATCGCTGTCGTCGACGACGCCGTCGCGCAGCGCTTCGACGGCGGCGCGCAGTGCGGCGAGCGGCGTCCGGAGGTCGTGGGAGATCGCGGACAGCATCAACGACCGCTCCTGTTCGACGGCGGCCAGACGATCGACCATCACGTCGAACATCTCGGCGGCCTCGCCGAGCTCGTCGCTGCGACGGACCCCGGTGCGCGCCGACAGGTCACCATCGGCGACGCGCATGGCCGCTTCGCAGATCCGGTTGGCGTCGTCGGCGATCGGCCGGGCCACGAAGAGGGCCACGATGGCGGCCGCACCGATCGCGGGGAGCAGGACCCACATGAGGAGCCGGAGGTCGTAGCTGCTGATGAACATCGCCTGCGCCGCCACCACGATGAACGCGAGCGCCACGGCGAGGACGCCGAGAGCGGCGAGCACGAAGCGGCGACCGAGGCGGGTCGCGAAGGGTGTGGACGGCAAGAAGCGCATCACGGTTCGAACCGATAGCCGACACCCCACACGGTGGCGATCCAGCGAGGCGATTCGGGATCGGCCTCGATCTTGTTGCGGATCCGCCGGACGTGGACGGTGACGGTGGCGGGGTCCTGCCAGTCGGGGGAGGACTGCCAGACCTCGCGGAGCAGGTCGGCGCGGGAGAACACGGTCCGCGGCGACAGGGCGAGGAACGTGAGCAGGTCGAACTCCTTGGGCGTCATCTCGACGAGCGTGTCGCCGAGGTGCACCTCGCGGGCGGTGCGATCGATGCGCAACCCGTCGAACTCGAGGACCCGCTGGCCGGTCGGTCCGCTGCCGTCGTCGCCCTCGCGGGTCGTCGCCCGGCGCAGGACGCCGTTCACCCGGGCCGCGAGCTCGCGCGGGGAGAACGGCTTCACGACGTAGTCGTCGGCGCCGGCCTCCAGGCCGGTCACGCGGTCGCCCTCCTCGGCGAGGGCGGTCAACATGATGACCGGCACGTCGCTCGTGGTGCGGAGGCGACGGAGGATCTCGAGGCCGTCGGTGCCCGGCAGCATCTGATCGAGCACGACCAGGTCGGGCGGGTCCGCGACGAGCTGGCGCAGCGCCTCGTCGCCGTCGCCGATCTCGACGACGTCGTGCCCGTCACGGCGGAGGTACTGTGCGACGACGTCGCGGACGGTCGGTTCGTCGTCGACCACGAGCACGCGCCGGGTGGGCATGGCGCACAGCCTCGCCGCTCCCCACCCCGATCGCCACCCTCCCGGCCCCGTGTTTCCCGCTCGTTTCCCGGCGCGACGGACCCGAACACCGCGTTCCGCGTCGGATCTGTCACGTGGAGACCCCCTGGGAGTGATTCAGTTGCCGATGGGCGGTCGTCAGGGGGCGAGGCGGGTGATGAGCCAGTCGGCGGCGGGGTCGGGGCCGGTGCGGACGTAGCGCAGGCGGTCGTGGAGTCGGCTGGGGCGGCCCTGCCAGAACTCCCACTCGGTGGGGTCGAGGCGCCACCCGCCCCAGTGCGGGGGACGGGGGACGTCGGCGCCCTCGAAGCGCTCGATCACCTCGGTGACGAGGCGCTCGAGCTCGGCCCGGTCGGCGAGCTCGTCGGACTGGGGCGACGCCCAGGCGCCGATCCGGCTGTCGCGCGGCCGGCTGGCGAAGTAGTCGTCGCTCTCCGCCGCGGGGATGCGGGCGACCGTGCCACGCACGCGGACCTGGCGGTGCAGGTCGAGCCACGCGAACACACCAGCGGCGCTCCCGGCGGCCTCCAGCTGGCGGCTCTTCGGGGAGCGGTCGTTGGTGAAGAACGTGAGGCCCCGGTGGTCGGCGCCGCGCACCAGCACGATGCGGGCGTCGGGCCGACCGGCGTCGTCGACCGTGGCCAGGGTGACCGCGTTCGGCTCCGCGACACCGGCCTCGTGGGCCTCGTCGTGCCATCGCTGCCACTGCACGAGCGGGTCGGGGTGGAGGTCGTCGCGATCGAGACCGGCGGTCTCGTACTGCACGCGCCGGTCGCGCAGCAGGGAACGGTCGGGGACCCAGTCGGTCATGCCGGCCCGATCCGGTCGATGCCGCGCATGTAGGGGCGCAGCGCGTCGGGGACCTCGACCGAGCCGTCGGGCTGGCGTCGGTTCTCGACGATCGCCGCCCAGACACGCGGCACCGCCAGCGCCGAACCGTTCAGGGTGTGGGCGATCTCGGAGCCCTTCGTCGGTGTCCCGTCGGCGTCCCGTCGCCGGAAGCGGACGTCGGCCCGACGGGCCTGGTAGTCGCTGAACCAGCTGACCGAGGAGACCTCGAGCCACTGGTCGCACCCGGGTGCGTACACCTCGACGTCGAAGCTGCGGTGGTGGCTCTGGCCGAGGTCGCCCGTGCAGATCTCGATGATCCGGTAGGGCAGTTCGAGGTCGGCGATGGTTCCCTCCGCTCGGGCGAGCAGCTCCTCGAGCAGGTCGGGCGCCTGCTCGGGCGTCGCGACCGCGAGGATCTCGACCTTGTCGAACTCGTGGGTTCGGAGCATGCCGCGCGTGTCGCGTCCGGCCGAACCGGCCTCGCGCCGGTAGCACGGCGTGCTGGCCATCAGTCGGATCGGGAGATCCGCCTGGTCGACGATCTCACCCGCGTACAGCGAGGTCAGCGGCACCTCGGCGGTGGGGATGCACCACAGGTCGTCACGTTCGACGGCGTAGGCGTCGTCGGCGAACTTCGGGAGCTGGCCGGTGGCCGTCAGCGTGGACGACAGCACGAGCGTCGGCGGTCGGACCTCCTCGAACGCGTCGGCGTTGCGATCGAGCGCCAGCTGGCAGAGCGCCCGGGCGAGGGTGGCGCCGGCACCGCGCTGCATCGTGAACATCGCACCCGAGATCTTGGTGGCGCGCTCGACGTCGAGGATGCCGAGCTCGGCACCGGTGTCCCAGTGGGGGACCCGCTGGTGCTCGGCGAACGTCTCGGGCAGGAACGGCCCGCGCACGACGGGGTTGTCCGCGTCGGACGTGCCGTCGGGGGCCTCGGGGTGCGGGAGGTTCGGGATCACGAGCAACAGCTCGCGCAGCTGCGACGAGACCTCCTCGTGCTCGGCCGCGAGGCGCTTCTCCTCGGCGCCGAGCGTCCGGCTCTCCTCCTGCAGCCCCTCGGCGGCGGGGACGTCGCCCTCGCGGCGCAGCCGGCCGACCTCCTTGGACAGCTCGTTGACCCGGGCCCGGGCTCCGTCGCGCTCGCCGGTGATGGCACGGAGCCGCCCGTCGAGACGGCGGGCCTCGGCGAGCTGGGCGTCGACGTCGTCGTCGTGTCGACGGGCGAGCGCTGCGACGACGGCGTCGGGATCGGTGCGGAGGGAGCGGACGTCGATCACGAGCAGCCGAGGCTATCGGAGCCGGCCGGGACGGTCGTGTTCG
>SKSP01000292.1 GCA_007122945.1 Ilumatobacteraceae bacterium
GGCCGATCCGGCGTGCCCGGTCGTCGAGCCGGGCGACGGTGCCGTCGAGCGTTCGTCGGGCGGCCGTCTCGATCGCAGCCCAGGCCTGTTCGGTGGCGGTCAGGTGACGGCGGACGGCGTCGACCAGGGCCGCCGCGCACGCGGTCGGTGTCTTGTGCGCGGTGTGGGCGACCTCGTCGGCCACGCTGCGGTCGACCTCGTGGCCGAGGCCGGTGAGCACGGGGACCGGGCTGGCGGCGATCGACCGGGCGATCGTCTCGGCGTCGAACGTCGCCAGCTCGTTGCGGGCGCCACCGCCCCGGATCACGACGATCGCGTCGAGGTCGTCGCGCCGCGAGAGCGTCCGGATGCCGGCGCTGACCATGCGGACGGCGGTGTCGCCCTGGACGCGCACGTCGCACACCGCCAGCCGGAAGCCGAGCGTGCTGCGCTCGATCTCGTCGCGGAAGTCGTGCCAGGCGGCCGACCCGACGCTGGTCACGACACCGAGGCGCAGCGGAACGCTGCTGAGCGGGTGGGCGCGGTTGGCGTCGTACGCGCCGCTCGCGATCAGGCGGCGGACGATGTCGTCGCGCTCGACGGCCAGCTCGCCGAGCGTGAACCGCGGGTCGATCCCGGCCATCTTGAGCCCGAGCCGGCCGCTCGGGGCGTACAGGTCGAGGTGGCCGAAGATGCGGACCTTCATCCCCGTGGCGAGCTCGAGCCGGTGCCGCGCGAGCAGTGGGGTCAGGTTGCGCTTCATCGGGGCGAACAGCTGCACGTTGAGCACCGCTCTGCCGTCGTCGCCGCGCTCGACCAGCGAGAAGTACGTGTGCGGCCCGCGGTGCGACAGGGAGTCGATCTCGCCTCGCACCCACACACCGTCGGGGAACCCGCGCCGGAGCACGCCGTTGATCGCGTCGGCGAGCTCACCCACCGAGTAGGTGGGGTTGGCGACGTCGTCCCCCGCACCGTCGACGGCGTCGCCGAAGTCGAACGCGGGCTGGCTCACGGCACGAGTCTGGCTGCTCAGGCGCCGAGGGCGCGCACGCGGTCGCCGTCGCGACCGTCGCCGGTGTCGTCGCCGGCGTCGTCGCCCTCGTCGACGAGACGGAACATCTGGCCGTCGACCGGGAGATCGCGGTCGCGGCGAACGGCGTCGAGTTGACGCAGCGGCTTCTCCAGCTGGCGGCGACGCGGCCCCACCAGCTCCTCGAACGAGCGGTCGAGCTGGTCGAACTTGGTCTTCACCTTGTCGAGCGACTCGTTGTACTTCTTCCACTGCTGGGAGAACGTGCCCATCAGGGCGAGGATCTCGTCGCTGGTCTGCTCGATCATGAAGTTGTCGAACGCCTGACGGATCACCCCGAGGAACGCGAACAGCGTCAGCGGCGAGCACAGGACGACCCGATCTCGCATGGCGTCGTCGAGCAGGGTCGCGTCGTGCTCGTGGATGAACCCGGTCAACTGCTCGTTCGGGAGGAACAGCAGGACGTAGTCGACCGACGAGCGGCTCCCGGCGTTGGCGTAGTCGCGCTTGGCGAGCTCGCGCACCCGCGCCCGCACGTCGCGCAAGAACGCGCCCCGGTGGGCTTGGCGCTCGGCGTCGCTGGTGGCGTCGAGGAACCGCAGGTAGCCGGCCATCGGGAACTTGACGTCCATGTAGAGCTCGTGGCCCTTGGGCAGCGGGAAGGTGAAGTCGGGCCGGCCGGTGCCGCCCTCGACCTGGGTCTGCTTGACGTAGTTGACGTTCTCCACGAAGCCGGCGAGGCGCAGGACGTCCTCGGCCATCCGCTCGCCCCACTGCCCGCGCGCGGTGGGGCTGGCGATCGCCTCGCGCAGCGTCCGGGCCGAGTCGGCCAGGGTCTGGGTGATCTCGGCGTGCGAACGCAACGACTGGTCGACCTGGCCGAACCGCTGGGCGCTCGTCTCCGACAGCGATGCCACCACCTGACCGAGCTTGTCGAGCTCGGCGCGCATCTCGGCGTGCACCTGCTGCAGACGCCCGTCGATCAGGTCCTTCTTGGCCGCCAGGTCGGCGGTGGAGGACTGCTGGAGCTGCTGGGCGGTCGCGCCGACCTGTTCGCGCTGGAGCACCGCCGCCTGCTCGAGCGCGGCGTGCACCGCCGCGTCGCGCTCGGCCGACGACTGCTCGCGCATCCGCTCGAGTGCGCCGTCGACCGCGGCACGCACGGCCTCTTCGTATCCCGGCGCGGCATCGGTCGTCGTGGCCCGGCGGTGGAGCACGGCCGTCGCGGCCCAGGCGCCCAGCCCGGCGGCCGCGATGACCACGACGAGCGCCGCGAGGGCCAGCAGCACGTTCATCACATCCATGGCCCCCATGATGACCGGGGGGTGTGACAGCGACGTGGATCCCGGGAGCGCAGGGGCCGCGCCGACGTCAGCGCAGCGGGACGGCGAGGCAGCGGTCGGCGAGCGTGCCGAGCGCGTACGACCCGTAGTCGACGCCGAAGTCGGCGTACAGGTGTCGGCACCGCTCGCTCCAGGCGAGCGCCTCGGGGGACGAGATGCGGTGCACCACCTGGAGGATCCCGCCGTCGTGCACCCGGTACTCCGCCCAGGTGCCCGGGAAGTCCTTCGTGCACCCGATCTCGATCGACGGCACGCGGGCCAGGGTCATCCGGCGGACCCGATGGCGGTGCGTGTGTCCGGCGGTGTACGCGATGATCGCCGGTCGCCGGGCGATCACCGCGTCGAGGGCGTCGCTGGCGTCGGGGTGCAGTCCGAAGTAACCGTCGCTCCGCGACCCGCCCGACGTCGCGATCCATTGTTGGTGGTGGCCCATCGCCAGCACCGGGCGGTCGGCCGTGGCGGCACGGTCGTCGAGCCATTCGAGCTGCTCGGGCCGCAGGGTCCCGGTCGCCGCGCCCGGGATCGTCGTGTCGAGCAGCGCGACGCTCACGCCGGGCAGCTCGATCCACCGGTCGCCGGCGTACTCGGTCTGGCCGCGGTAGGCGTCGTGGTTGCCGCGCACCACGTGCAGCCGGTCGCCGAACGCACCGCGGTAGCAGTCCTCGAACGCGGCGAACTCCTCGGGCCAGCCGTCCTGGGAGAGGTCGCCCTTCACCACGACCGCCGCCGGGTCGACCGCCGCGATCTCGGCGACGGCCGAGCGGTTCATCGTCTCGGGATACGGCGGCTCACCGGCCGCGGCCCGCTGGATCGGGCCCTCCGGGTGGTCGTCGATCCGGCCGGCCTCGACCTCGCCGAAGTGCACGTCGTTGACGGTCGCCAGCCGGCACAGCAGCTCGCCCGCGGGCCGTTCGAGGGTGCGCACGTCGACGGCGCGCCCGGCCGGTCCCAGCCGGTACTCGGTCGCCGGATCGAGTCCGTCGTGGCGATGGACCGTGCCGCCCGCGTGGATCACGACGAGATCGTCGGCGACGGTCGTGATCTCGAGGGGGGCGTCACCGGTGTCCATCGCCACCCGCTCGCCGCCGACGGGTCACCGGCACCGGTCTCACATCCAGGGTCGGTCTCGGCGGACCGGGAGGGGCACCGACCACCAGCGACCGCTGAAGCGCCAGCTCGAGCGGCGCGATCGTCGCTCGTCCTCCACGACGACCGGTCGTGGCCACAGCGCTTCGGTCGCCGCCACGATGGCGGCCGCTTCCTCGTCGGTCGGCGCGGGCCGGATCTCGGTCGTCACGACGTGCAGTATCGCACCGCGTCGTGGTCCGCGCTCAACGCCGCTTCGCGGTCGCCACGATCGCACCGGCGAGCGCGACCGCCGGGCCGATCGGTTGGAGGATCGCGCCGATCCCGATCGTGCCGTCGATCGTCGACGCCACGTCACCCGCGATCGCCAGCAACCCGATGCCGACCAGCAACCCGATCGCGGCCGCGACGATGCCGAGGATGCACAGCACCAGGATCCGCCCGGCCGCGACGAGGGCGATGCCGAACGCCGCGCCGAGCACGCCACCGACGACCGAGGCCAGTCCTGGGGACTCGACGAGGTTCCCATCCGACGTCACGAAGTCGTCGAACCCGGTGAAGGTCGTGCCGCCGGCCGTCACCCAGGGGAGGAACGCGCCGATCAGGGCGAGGGCGCCCCCGAGCACCAGCAGCCAGCCGCCGATCTTCGCCGACGGCCGCGGCGGCGGGCCGCCAGCGGGCGAGGGGCCCCAGCCGGGCGCGGGCGGGGGCGAGGTGCTCCACCCCGAGCCCGGTGGACC
>SKSP01000156.1 GCA_007122945.1 Ilumatobacteraceae bacterium
CCGCGTCGACGTACCGAATCGGCGCGATGGTGCCGACCGACCACTACCTCGCCGCCGTCGCGACCGCCCGCGACGCCGTCCGGGCCGGCGAGCTCACCAAGGCGGTCATCGCCCGGCCGGTACTCGTCGAGTCCGACGACCCGATCGACGTCCGAGCCGTCCTGCACCGGCTCAAGGCGTCGTTCGGCGCGAGCTACCGCTACGCCGTCGACGGCCTGGTGGGCGCCTCGCCCGAGCTGTTGGTCGAGGTCGACGGCGAGACGGTCCGCTCACACCCCCTCGCCGGCACCGCACCCCGCACCGGCGATCCCGACCGGGATGCCGAGCTCGCCGCCCGACTCGTCGCCAGCACCAAGGACCAGGTCGAGCACCGGGTCGTGATCGAGATGGTGCACGACACGTTGCTGCCGTGGGTCAGCTATCTCGACTGGCAGCCCGAACCGTCGATCGTCACGGTCGCCAACGTGCAGCACCTCGGTAGTGCCGTGGAGGGACGCCTCTCGCAGCCGGCACCGTCGGTGGTCGAGCTGGTGCGAGCGCTCTGCCCCACCCCGGCGCTCGGCGGCCATCCGCGCGACGCCGCGCTCGACCTGATCGCTCGCGTGGAGGGCTTCGAGCGCGGCCGCTACGGCGGTGCGGTCGGCTGGGTCGACGCCCGCGGCAACGGCACGTGGGCGGTGACGATCCGCTGTGCGGAGCTCGCCACCGACCGGCGCTCGGCCCGCCTGGTCGCGGGTGGCGGCATCGTCGCCGACAGCGACCCACGCGCCGAGCTCGCCGAGACCCAGGCCAAGCTGCAGGCCATGCTCTCCGCCCTCGTCCGCCCGTAGAACCGTCCGTGCCGATCGACCGGATCCGGTCGGTTCCGGCAGACGGAACGTCAGCGACCACCCGAACCGTCCGCGCCGATCGACCGGATCCGGTCGGTTCCGGCAGACGGAACGTCAGCGACCACCCGAACCGTCCGCGCCGATCGACCGGATCCGGTCGGTTCCGGCAGACGGAACGGGGGGCGCTGTCAGGGGCGGGTGTCGAGGGCGGCGGCGACGGCGGCGTGGAGGCGGGCGTGCACGGCGACGTTCTCGGCGCGGTCGGTCGGCACGCGCACGACCCACGGACCCGGGCGGACGAGCGCGTCGGTGAGCTCGTCGACGGTCGTGACGGTGTGGCCCGGCAGACCGTGGGCCTCGGCGAGGGCGACGAGGTCGGAGCCGTGCGGCGTGCCGAACAGCGTCTCGAAGCGCGCCGCCGGGAGTGCGTCGGCCTGGGGCAGGAACGAGAAGATCCCGCCACCGTCGTTGTCGACGACGACGATGCGCAGGTCGACCCGGCGGGAGCGCAGGGCGACGAGCGCGTTCGAATCGTGCAACAGCGCGACGTCGCCGACGAGGGCGATCGTCGGTCGGCCGGTGAGGGCCCGACCGAGCGCGGTCGACACGACCCCGTCGATCCCGTTGGCGCCCCGGTTCGCGTGAGCCCGCGCTGTCGGACCGCCGTACCACTCGAGGTCGCGGACCGGCATCGAGGACGCGACCACCACCTCGACGTGTTCCGGTGCTGCCGCGGCGACGGTCTCGGCGACGGTCCGTGCGACCTGGGGTTCGGTCAGGGAGGTCTCGGCCGCCAGGACGTCAGCGAACGCCGACTGGGCCCGTTCCTCGGCGTGCGTCCATCGCGCCGCCCACGGCGTCCCGCTCGCACCGGTCAGCCGACCGAGCGCCTCGACCGCCTCGGCGGGCCACGAGACGACGACGTCGTGGTCCGGATCGATGACACCAGGACCGCCGACCTGCACGACCGGTGCACCGGAGCGTGCGATCCACTGCGCCAACACCTTGGACGCGGGCGGACGGCCGAGCCGTACCACGACGTCGGGCGCGTGGGCATCGGCGAACGCCCGATGACGCAAGAGCGCGTCGAACGCCGTGACGGCACCCGGTAGGCCGCGACAACGCGACATCGGATCCGCGAGGACCGGCCAGCCGGTCGATGCCGCCAGCCGTCCGACGGCATCGGTGGCGACCCCGCTGCGTCCCCCGGCGACGATGATCCCCCGCTGGCGTTCGAGGATCCCCGGGGCGTCGATCGACCCGTCGTCAGACCTCCAGTCGTCGGGAGACGGCCGGGCCGGCACGTCGGGTCGGTCGCGCGCTGGCGGGAGCGCGGCGGGTGCGCCGAGGAGCGGTTCGCGGAACGGCAGGTTCAGGTGGACCGGGCCGTCGTGCGCCGCCCGGTGTGCCCGAGCCGCGAGCGAGCGCCACGTCCCCGCCGCACTCGCGTCGGGGACGCCCGGATCGTGGAACCAGCGCACCGAGCGCCCGTAGAGGTGGAGCTGGTCGATCGTCTGCGGTGCGCCGACGTCGCGGAGCTCGGGTGGCCGATCGGCGGTCACGACGAGCATCGGTACGTCCGAGAGACCGGCCTCGACGACGGCCGGGTGGAAGTTGGCGGCCGCCGTCCCACTCGTGCAGAGCAACACGGCGGGGACGCCGTCGAGGCCCAACCCGAGGGCGACGAACGCCGCCACCCGCTCGTCGTGCACCACGTGCAGCTCGAGTTCGTCCCGCTCCGCGAGCGCGACCGCCATCGGGGTGCTGCGCGACCCAGGTGCGACCACGGCGTGACGGACGCCGTGTCGGACCCACTCGTCCACCAGCGTGGCGCAGAACGTGGCAGCGTCCGACATCGTCGGGCACCCTACGGCCCGCCGCGCACCTCGGCACGCCACCGAGCACCGTCCCGACGACGATGGAGGCCGAGGACGCCGAGCGGTAGGGTCGGCGGCGATGACCGTCACGCTGCACGTCGAGATCTGGTCCGACGTCGTGTGCCCGTGGTGCTACATCGGCAAACGGCGCTTCGAACGGGCCGTCGCCGAGGTCGACGGCGAGATCGACGTCGAGTTCGTCTACCGGCCCTACCAGCTCGACCCGACCGCACCGATCGGCACGGCCACCCCCGTGACGGAGGTCTACGCCCGCAAGTTCGGCGGGCCCGAGCGGGCCGAGCGGATCTTCGAGAACGTCACCGGGATCGCAGCCGGGGAAGGTCTCGACTTCCGGCTCGACCAGGCGCTCCGGGGGAACACCCGCGACGCGCACCGGCTGCTCTGGTTCGCCGAGCAGGACGCCGGACCCGACGTGCAGGCGGCCCTCAAGGAGCAGCTGCTGCAGGCGTACTTCTCCGACGGCCTCGACGTCGGCGATCGCGACGTCCTCGCCGACCGTGCCGCGGCCGCCGGGCTCGACCGTGAGACGGTGGCGGCGTTCCTCGACGGCACCGACGGCGCCGACGAGGTCGACGAGATGCTGGCGCGCGCGCACGAACAGGGCATCACCGCCGTCCCGACCTACGTGATCGAGGACTCGTGGGCGATCCCCGGCGCCCAGGAGACCGACACGTTCGTCCAGGTGCTGCGCCGCATGGCCGAACGTCGCGCCCCGAGCGGCGACTGACCCGTGCCCGGCCGTCCGGCGACCCGGGCGACCGCCGCGGCGGTCCCCTCGGCGCCGTCGACCGGCGCGCCGATCGCGCTCGTCCACGGCTTCACCCAGACCGCGGTCAGCTGGCGTCGGTTCGTGCCGTCGTTGCGGGCGCGGATCGACGACGATCGCCAGATCGTGGCCGTCGACGCGCCCGGGCACGGGCGGCGGCACGACGTCCACGTCGGTCTCGACGACGGCGCCCGACTGCTCGGCGACGAGGTCGGGCGGGCCGTCTGGATCGGCTACAGCATGGGCGGGCGATTGGCGCTGCACCTCGCCCTGGCGCGTCCCGACCTCGTCGACGCGCTGGTCCTGATCGGCGCGACGGCCGGCATCGACGATGCCGACGAGCGCTCGGCTCGACGCCGGAGTGACGAGGAGCTCGCCGCTTCGATCGAGCGGGACGGCGTCGAGGTGTTCCTCGACCGGTGGCTCGCCCAGCCACTGTTCGCCGGCCTGACGCCCGACCCCGCCGACCTCGCGGCCCGTCGGGAGAACACCTCGGCCGGCCTCGCCGCCAGCCTCCGACTGGCCGGAACCGGCACCCAGACACCTCTCTGGGACCGTCTCCCCGAGATCGTCGCGCCCGTGCTGGTGCTCGCGGGCGAGCGCGACGCCAAGTTCGCCGCGCTCGGACGACGCCTCGCCGACGCGCTCCCGTCCGGGACGCTCGCGCTCGTCCCCGGCGCCGG
>SKSP01000282.1 GCA_007122945.1 Ilumatobacteraceae bacterium
CGGTAGACACGAGTCCCGACCAGCGCAGCAGCCGGGTGCGACGATCCGCGCGGATGTCGGTCGCGAGGTGGTGCACCGCCACGAGGACCGCGAGCGACACGAGGGTGGCCGCGGTGTTCATGGTCGCGCAGCCGTCCTCATGGGTCGACCGTAGGACTCGCGCCGTCGCCCGAGCGAGGGCCTTTGGTCCTTTCCTGCGGTGCGAACCGCGTCGTACGTGTCGCCGGGGCGACCCCGGATCAGGCGAGCGCGGTGGCGAATCGGTCGGCTTCGCGCTCGCGGAGCGCGGCGTTGACGTGTTGGCGCTCGAGTGTCTGCTCCATCGTCCGTCGGGCCTGCTCGATCGGGTGCTCGGCGAAGAACGTCTGCACGTCGTCGACCAACTCGGGACGGTCGAGCAGCTTCACCGATTCGATCATCCGCACGATCGTGTTCGACGGGAAGCGGTCGAGCGCGGCGTCCCAGTGGTCGCGCACGAACGCCCACGCCGCGCCGCCGTGGCGGCGGTTGGCGATGCACGCGCGCAGCAGGAACGGTGCGTTCTGGGTCTTCACCTCGCCGCTCATCGCCAGCTCGCACGTCCGCGCCACGAGGTCCGCACGATCGGACTCCGCCAGGGCGAACAGCTGGCGCAGCTGTTCCTGCGGTGTCGAACCGTTGCGGAACCCGTCCAGCAGGCGCTCGTAGTCGTGCTCGTCGCCGGTCGCGGCCACCACCGACGTCGCGGCGAGCAGGAGCTCGGGGTCCACCGCCGGCGTCGTGTCGCCCGTGTCGCCGATGTCGCCCGTGTCGCCGGTGTCGCCGGTGTCGCCGGTGTCGCCCGTGTCGCCGATGTCGCCCGTGTCGCCGGTGTCGCCGGTGTCGCCGGTGTCGCGCGTGTCGCCGGTGTCGCCGGCCGGTGCCGACCGCGCCATCTCGAACAGCTCCCGGCAGCGTCGCTGCGTCGGCTCGTCGTCGCCGAGCACGGCCAGCGTGCCCACCAGGAGACCGCGCAGCTTGCCCGTCAGCTCGGGTTCGCCAGATCGCGGATCGCCGAGATCGTCGACCACGGGGCCGATCAGATCGGCCACCCGACGTCGCAGGGCGGCGTGGGCATCGCCGTCGACGTCGAGGATCCGACCGAGACCGCGCAACCCGATCACGATCGCCTGCCACACGGCGTGCTCGCGCTCGCCTCCGAACCCCTCGACGAGCTCGAGGTACTCGATCGCCGTGAGACGCCCGGCCACCACCGCGTTCCAGGCGTCGTCGACCAGGCTGTAGCGCTCGAGGGTGTCGAGCCCGTGCAGTGCCTCGCCGGCGAGGCGGGCGCGGAGCCGCTCGTCGTAGGCGACCCGGAAGAAGCCGTCGCCGCCCGCGTTGACGACGACGGGCGCGTCGGTGTCGGAGAGCGGCATCCGCACCGGTTCGGCGTCCAGCAAGAAGCGCTCGGTCCGGTCGGCGTGACGGACCCCGACCGGCACCACCCACGTCGTGCCGCTGCCCGGTTCGCGGGTGCCGGGACCGCCGGTGCCGGGATCGCCGGCGAACCCGAACGGCGACTGGGTCAACACCAGGTCGGCACCGTCCAGCTCGGCCCGGACCAGGGGGTAGCCCGGCTGCCAGATCCACGAGTCCATCATGCGCCGCACCGGCTCACCGCTGGTGTGCTCGATGGCATCCCACAGGTCGCTGGTCTCGGTGTTCGCGTAGGCGTGGGTCCGGAGGTAGTGGTTGACACCCTCGCGGAAGCGGTCGGTGCCGAGGTACTGCTGCAGCATGCGCAGCAGCGCCCCGCCCTTCTGGTACGTGAGGATGTCGAACATGCCCTCGCAGTCCGCGGGGGATCGCACCTCGTACTCGACGGGTCGGGTGCTGGTGAGCGAGTCGGTCTCGAGCGCCAGGCTCCGTTCGAGACCGAAGCTCGTCCACCGGCCCCAGGCGGGCCGGAACGCGTCGCACGCCGCGAGCTCCATGAACGTGGCGAACGCCTCGTTCAGCCAGATCCCGTTCCACCAGCGCATCGTGACCAGGTCGCCGAACCACATGTGGGCGAGCTCGTGGGCCACGACGTCGGCGACGAGTTGGCGCTCGTTCTGGGTGGCAGTCGCCGGGTCGACGAGGAGCAGGTTCTCCCGGAAGGTGATGCACCCCAGGTTCTCCATCGCGCCGGCCGCGAAGTCGGGGAGGGCGACCAGGTCGACCTTGTCGCCCGGGTAGTCGATGCCGTAGTAGTCCTGGAACCAGCGGAGGCAGTACGCCCCGACCTCGAGGCCGAACCCGGTGAGGTGCCCCTTGCCGGGCACGTGGACGACGCGCAGCGGGATGCCGTCGACGTCGACGGTGTCGGTGATCTCCAACGGGCCGACGACGAAGGCGACGAGGTAGGTGCTCATGACCATCGTGTCGGCGAACGTCACGGCGACACGATCGGGCGCGCCGTCGCTCGTCGCGTGGGGTTCGCGGCCGGATTCCGGGCTGTTGGAGACCGCGACCAGGTCGGGATCGATGACGAGCGTGATGCCGAACACGGCCTTGAAGTCGGGTTCGTCCCAGCACGGGAACACCCGTCGGCAGTCGGTGGACTGCATCTGGGTGGTGGCGATCACGCGCTCGACCCCGTCGGCATCCCGGTACGTGCTGCGGTAGAACCCGCGCAGCTTGTCGTTGAGCACGCCGTCGAAGCGGATCGTGAGCGTGTGCGGGCCGGGCGCGAGCGGCGCCGCCGGGCGGACGAACAGCCGCTCGGTCGCCGGATCGAGCCGGAACGACGCCTCCTGGAAGTCGACCTGGCAGAGGTGGATGTCCAGGTCGATCGAGTTGAGGACGAGCTCGCCCGTTCCCTCCGGACCGGCCCCGTCGGCGTCGACCACGAGCTCGACGTGCACCGTGCCCGAGAAGCTGGCCGCGTCGAGGTCGGGGTACAGGGTGACGTCGTAGCGCTGGGGGATGGCGGTCCGCGGCAGGCGGTACGGGTCCCGGTGGGTCGGAGCGTCGGCGGGAGCGTCGGTCACCCGCCGAATGGTACCGGTTCCCACCGGTGGGCCATCGAGTCCCGGACGGTCGTACGGCAGCGGGGCCGTGCCCGCGGTCTGGCGGCGGGATAGCGTCAACGGTCGTGCCCCACGCTGGTGAAGCCCGCTACGACGTCGTCGGGATCGGCAACGCGCTCGTCGACGTCATCGCCCATGCCGACGATCACTTCATCGAGCAGCACGGGCTCGTCAAGGGGTCGATGACCCTCGTGGAGACCGACCGGGCCGTCGACCTGTACCGGGCACTCGGGTCGGCGGTCGAGATGAGCGGCGGCTCGGCGGCCAACACGATGTGCGGCGTGGCCAGCTTCGGTGGTCGGGCGGCGTATCTCGGGAAGGTCAGCGACGATGAGCTCGGCGACGTGTTCGGCCACGACCTGTTGGCCGTCGGGGTCACGTTCCGGCCGGGCCGACCCGCCACCGAGGTCCCCACGGGGCGGTGCATCATCGTCGTCACCCCCGATGCGCAGCGGACGATGAACACCTATCTCGGGGTGTCGAGCCTGCTGTGCCCACCGGACCTCGACGAAGACACGATCGCCGGCGGCCGGGTTCTCTACATGGAGGGTTACCTGTACGACCGCGACGACGCCAAGGCGGCGTTCCGTCGGGCGGCCGAGGTCGCCCACGAGGCCGGCCGCCAGGTGTCGCTGACGCTGTCGGACTCGTTCTGCGTCGACCGGCACCGCGACGACTTCCTGGGGTTGATCGCCGACGAGGTCGACCTGCTGTTCGGCAACGACGACGAGCTGTGCTCGCTCTACCGGACCGACTCCTTCGACGAGGCGATCGCCGCCGTGCGGCGCGATTGCCCGATGGCGGCGATCACGGTCGGCGCCGACGGCTCGTACGTCGTGACCTCCGACGACGTCGTCCACGTTCGTGCCGAGCCGGTGGCCAGGGTGATCGACACGACGGGCGCCGGCGATCTGTACGCGGCCGGCTTCCTCTACGGGCTCACGCACGACCGACCCCTCCCCGAGTGCGGTCGGCTCGGCTCGGTCGCCGCGTCGGAGGTGATCTCCCACGTCGGGCCTCGCCCGCTCGTCGAGTTGCGTACCCTGGCCTCGTGAGCGACGCCACCGACCCGACCGACGGATCCGAGAACCCCCGCGCCGGCACCACCGAGCCGGACGCGGCGACCG
>SKSP01000299.1 GCA_007122945.1 Ilumatobacteraceae bacterium
AGACCGTGCTCCAGCCAGGCCGGGATACCCGGGCCCTGCAGGCCGACGGCGTTGATCATCCCGAGCGGGGTCGGGTGCACGCGGGGGCCGGGGTTGCCGGGCCACTCGTACGCGGCGAGCGACTTGACCACCACCGCGCCCAGCGAGCCCAGGTCGAGCAGGCGGCCCAGCTCGGCGCCGTGGCCGGCCGTCCCCGACGCGGTCATCACCGGGTTGCGCAGCTCGACGGAACCGATCCGGACGCGCGGGTCGAACGCGGGATCAGGCGACCGGGGCACGCCCGTGGTACTCCTGCAGGGACCGGACGCCGAACCCCTCGTCGGGCCGTTCGGCCATTCCCTGGACGGCGGCGAGGGCGGCGTCGATCGTGGTCACGCAGCTGACCCGGTGGAGGCTGGCCGCCTTGCGGATCTGCTCGCCGTCGCTGCGACCACCGCGCCCCTGGGGCGTGTTGACGACGAACGTGATCCCGCCCTCGGCGATCAGGTCGACCGCGGTGACGACCGTGTCGTCGCTGGCCTGGTCCTGGACCTTGCCGACCACCTGGTCGACCGGGCGGCCGAAGGCCGCCAGGTACGCGGCGGTGCCCGCGGTCGCGGCGATCCGCATGCCCAGCTCACGGAGCCGACGGGCGACCACGAGGCCGGCCGGCTTGTCCGCGTCGGCGAGCGAGAGGAACACGGTGCCGCCCGAGGGGAGCACGGTGCCGGCCGCCAGCTCGGCCTTGTGGAACGCCCGACCGAAGGTGGCGTCGATGCCCATGACCTCACCGGTCGAGCGCATCTCGGGCCCGAGCGCCGGATCGACCTCGGGGAACCGGTTGAACGGCATGACCGCCTCCTTGACCGCCACGTGCCCGCCCACCGGGTCGCGGAGTAGTCCCTCCGTGCGCAGCTCGGCGAGGGTCGCGCCGAGCATCACCCGGGTGGCGACCTTGGCGAGCGGCACGCCGGTCGCCTTGGCGACGAACGGGACGGTCCGGCTGGCGCGTGGGTTGGCCTCGATGATGTGCACGGTCGTGCCGGCGACCGCGAACTGGACGTTGATGAGACCGCGCACGTCGAGGCGCGCCGCGATCGCCCGGGTGTACGACTCGATGACCTCGACCACCCAGCTCGGCAGCGTCTGGGGCGGGATCGCGCACGCCGAGTCGCCCGAGTGCACGCCGGCCTCCTCGACGTGCTCCATCACGCCGCCGATCAGGACCTCGCCGGTGTGGTCGCGCACGGCGTCGACGTCGACCTCGGTGGCGTCCGCGAGGAAGCGGTCGATGAGGACGGGTCGCGACGCCGACAGGCCGCCCTCGCGACCGAGCGAACCGATCGACGTCAACTCGTCGAGCGCCCGGGCCAGGTGGTTGCGGTCGTGGACGATCTGCATCGCCCGCCCGCCGAGCACGTAGCTGGGTCGCACGAGCACCGGGAAGCCGATCTCGTCGGTGATCGCCAACGCCTGCTCGAGATCGATCGCCGTGCCGCCGGGCGGCTGCGGGATGTGCAGCTCGGTGCAGAGCAGGTTCCACAGCTCGCGGTCCTCCGCCGCGTCGATCGACGCCGGCGAGGTACCCGCGACCAGCTCGACGGGGATCTCGCCGGCGAGCTTCAGCGGCGTCTGCCCGCCGAGCGCCACGATCACGTGCCCCGGACGCTCGGCGTCGATCACGTTCAGCACGTCCTCGCGCGTCAGCGGCTCGAAGTACAGCCGCGAGCTCGTGTCGTAGTCGGTCGAGACGGTCTCGGGGTTGCAGTTGATCATGATCGTCTCGTAGCCGACGTCGCGCAGGGCGAAGCTGGCGTGGACGCAGCAGTAGTCGAACTCGATGCCCTGACCGATCCGGTTCGGACCCGAACCGAGGATGACGACCTTCGGCCGCTCGGTGTCGCGGACCTCGGTCGTGTCCTCGTACGTCGAATAGTGGTAGGGGGTCTCGGCGTCGAACTCGGCCGAGCAGGTGTCGACCGTCTTGTAGGTCGGCACGACGCCGTGACCGATCCGGGCGGCTCGCACGTCGTCCTCGTCGACGCCCCAGAGGTGTGCGAGCTGGACGTCGGCGAACCCGAGCCGCTTCGCCCGTCGGTAGGCGCGTGCCGTCATGTCGTCGAACCCGGTCGTCTCGAGCGCGGCGCGCTCCTCGGTGATCATCGCCATCTGGTCGAGGAACCACGGGTCGATCCGGCACGCGGCGTGGATGCGATCGAGCGCGACGCCACGCCGCAGCAGATCGCCGATCTGGAAGATCCGCTCGGGCGTCGCGATCGCGATCGCGGCGAGCAGGTCGTCGTCGCCGAGCGCGAGGTACGCCGCCTCGGCGGGATCGGCGTTGAGGCCGGCGCGACCCTGCTCCAACGAGCGGAGACCCTTCTGGAGGCTCTCGGGGAAGGTCCGGCCGATCGACATGGCCTCGCCGACCGACTGCATCTGGGTGCCGAGCACCCCGGTCGTACCGGGGAGCTTCTCGAACGCCCACCGCGGGATCTTCGTCACGACGTAGTCGATCACCGGCTCGAAGCTCGCCGGGGTCGACCGCACCACGTTCCCTTCGGCATCGAACACGGTGGTGATGTCGTTGGGGATCTCGTCGAGGGTGTAGCCGACGGCGAGCTTGGCGGCGATCTTGGCGATCGGGAACCCGGTCGCCTTCGAGGCCAGTGCGGACGAACGCGACACCCGCGGGTTCATCTCGATCACGACCTGGCGACCGGTCTCGGGGTCGACCGCGAACTGGACGTTCGACCCGCCGGTCTCGACACCGACGCGACGGATGCAGGCGATCGCCGAGTCGCGCATCTGCTGGTACTCGACGTCGGTCAGGGTCTGGATCGGCGCGACGGTGATCGAGTCGCCGGTGTGCACGCCCATCGGGTCGACGTTCTCGATCCCGCAGATGATCACGCAGTTGTCCGCCCGGTCCCGCATCACCTCGAGCTCGAACTCCTTCCAGCCGGCGATCGACTCCTCGACGAGGATCTCGCTGATCGGGCTGGCCTCGAGGCCGGCGGCGGCGATCCGCTCGAACTCCTCGGGGGTCGACGCGATGCCGGTGCCCCGGCCCCCCAGGATGTACGCCGGGCGGATGATCGCGGGCAGACCGATCTCGTCGGCGACGGCGCGGGCGCGGGCCATGTCGTGCGCGGTGCCCGACCGGGGCACGTCGAGGCCGATCTCGACCATCGCCACCTTGAACTGCTCGCGGTCCTCGGCGGTCGCGATCGCCTCGGCGTTGGCGCCGATCATCTCGGGGGTGCCGGGGACCCCGATCAGGCCGCGCTCGAACAGCTCCATCGCGAGGTTGAGCGCGGTCTGTCCGCCGAGCGTCGGCAGTACGGCGTCGGGGCGTTCGCGCTCGATGATCGAGTTGACGACCTCCCACGTCAGCGGCTCGATGTAGGTCGCGTCGGCGAAGTCGGGGTCGGTCATGATCGTGGCCGGGTTGGAGTTCGCCAGGATCACCCGGTAGCCCTCGTCGCGGAGGACCCGGCAGGCCTGGGTACCCGAGTAGTCGAACTCGCAGGCCTGGCCGATCACGATCGGCCCGGACCCGATGATGAGGATCGAGGTGATGTCGGTGCGCTTCGGCATCAGCGACCAGCCCCCGCGCCCGACGCGGCATCGGCCGCGCCGGCGTCCATGTACCGGGCGAACTGGGCGAACAGGTACGTGCTGTCGTGCGGGCCGGGGCCGGCCTCGGGGTGGTGCTGCACGCTGAACGCCCGCTCGCCGTCGACCTGGAGGCCCTCACAGACCCCGTCGTTCAAGTTGACGTGGGTCATCGTGGCCCGGCCGGCGAGCGTGTCGGCGTCGACGGCGAAGTTGTGGTTCTGGCTGGTGATCTCGATCGTCTCCGTCAGCAGGTTCTTCACGGGGTGGTTGCCACCGTGGTGCCCGAAGGGCAGCTTCACGGTGCCGGCGCCGATCGCTCGGGCCAGCAACTGGTGGCCGAGACAGATGCCGAACACCGGCACCCGGCCGACGAGCCCGGCGATCGCCTCGACCGCGTACGGCACGGTGGCGGGATCGCCCGGACCGTTCGACAAGAACACGCCGTGGGGGTCGCGGGCGAGCACGTCGGCGGCGGGCGTCGAGGCCGGCACGACCTCGATCGTGCCGAGCCCGGCGAGGTGGCGCAGGATCGTCGTCTTGATCCCGAAGTCGTAGGC